>NZ_JAWDJI010000264.1:0-9866 GCF_032465655.1 Paenibacillus sp. 3LSP
GCCGGTGCGGTGGATACGGATGCGCTGGGTGAGCAGGCGGTTGGCAGCGCACACCTACAGGAAGGTGCGGTGCAAAGCGGTCACCTGGCGGAAGCGTCTGTTCACAGCCGGCATTTGGCCGAAGGGGCGATCCAAAGCGAGCATTTGGCCAAAGGCAGTGTAACGGATCGCCACCTCGGCATCTCGGTGATTGGATCTTACCACATCGCTCCGGAATCGATCAGCGCTGCCCATATGACCCCTGCCTTGCGTCAAAGCGGGCTGCTGCCTGTCGCCGGGATCGATGGGGAGGCACTGCAGCCAGGAGCGATTACCAGCCAGCATCTGCAGGCGGGTGCGGTGGGCTCCGAAGCGCTGGGTGAGCAAGCGGTTGGCAGCTCGCATCTTCAGGAGGGAGCGGTGCAAAGCAGCCATCTGGCGGAGGCGTCCGTTCAAAGTGAACATTTGGCTGAAGGCGCGGTGCAAGGCGAGCATTTGGCCGAGGGGAGCGTGGAGTCTCGGCACCTTGGGGAGGCCGTGGTGGAAGGCGCTCATCTCGCCCTAGAAGCCGTGAATTACGAGCATTTATCCGCAGAGCTGCAGCTGCAAGGTCTGTTGCCGTCCGAAGGGATTAACGGGGATGACTTGCAGGCCGGGGCAATTACGAGCCGTCATCTGCAAGCCGGTGCGGTGAATGCCACAGCTCTCGGTGAGCAGGCGGTGAACAGCGGTCACTTGCAGAGCAGTGCCGTGTTGAATCGCCATCTGGCAGAGGCGTCGGTGCAAAGCCGGAATCTGACTGCAGGTGCGGTGCAAAGCGAGCATTTGGCTGAAGGCTGCGTGGAGTCCCAACACCTTGGGGAAGCCGTGGTGGAAGGCTCCCACATCGCTCCCGAAGCCGTGAATTACGGGCACTTGTCTGCCGAACTGCAGCAACAGGGGCTGTTGCCGGCAGGGGGAATCAGCGGCGAGGACTTACAGGCCGCATCGATTACGAGCCGACATCTGCAAGCGGGTGCGGTGAATGCCATTGCCTTGGGCGAGCAGTCGGTGGGCAGCGGACATCTGAAGGCAGGTGCCGTGTTGAACCATCATCTGGCAGATGGGTCCATCCAAAGCCGGAACCTTGCTGAAGGCGCAGTGCAAGGCGGGCATTTGGCTGAAGGCAGCGTGGAGTCTCGACACCTTGGAGAAGCTGTGGTCGACAGCAGGCATCTTGCTCCTGAAGCTGTAAATATCTCGCATTTATCGACGGAGCTGCAGCGGCACGGTCTCTTGCCTGCGGAAGGCATCGGCGGGAAGGACCTGCAACCGTCGTCGATTACCAGCGCTCATTTGCAACCCGGAGCGGTTGGCCCTGGTGCGTTGGGCGTGCAAGCGGTGCGCAGCGATCATCTGCAAGCCGGTGCGGTGCAAAGCGTACACTTGGCAGAAGGAACGGTTCAAAGTCGTCACTTGGCTCATGGCGCAGTGCAAGGCGAGCATTTAGCAGGTGGGGTTGTGTCGGAGCACCATCTGGGCGAAGCCGTTGTCGGGGCACGCCATCTGCAGAAAGGTGCGGTGCAGAGCGATCAACTGGCGGAGGCGTCCGTCCAAAGCCATCACCTGACCGAGGACGCCGTGCAAAGTGTGAATCTGGCTGCGGAAAGCGTGGAGTCCCGGCATTTAAGCGATGCGTCGGTAAATGCCCACCATATCGCGCTCGAATCCGTCAATATATGGCATCTGTCCACCGAAATTCAGCAACATGGTTTGCTGCCTGAGGAAGGGATTAGCGGTGAAGACATCCAGCCCTCTTCCATCGGTCGTGAACATCTGCAATCGGGGGCTGTGGATGCCGGGGCTTTGGCTGCAGGCGCGGTTGGAGCCGAACATTTGCTGCCAGCGTCCGTTGAAAACGTCCATTTGGCGGCAAATGCGGTCAACAGCGCCAACTTAGCGGATGAGGTGGTGGGGACTCGTCACTTGCAGCCAGGTTCCGTTGGAGTGAAGCAGCTTGGGTTTGCTCCGGTAACGTCGCTGGCAGGCCAGCCGGCGGAGCTGCAATTTGGCATGGTTCCGTTCCTGTTGAAGCCTCAAGAGGAAGAGGCAGCGGTGACAATCAACTTTGAATCGCCGTTTGGTTCATCGAATTACGTTGTCGTTGCGATGACCAATCACCCTGCGTACTATGCTTCGATGAAAGAGCAAACGCCGGGCTCGGCAACCATCACGATATCCAAGCTGAAGGACACCAGCGTCAACTACGGAATCATGACGTGGATGGCGATTGGCAACACGCAGTAACGTCTTCCAAACACTTGCGGTATGGCAGCCGTCGGGAATCCCCCGGCGGCTATTTTTATCAGTTTAGCCGAAACAAAGTGACATATCTTTCAGGCTATGTGATTTTGTGTACAGCGTTTTTGCGTCAAATTACCTAGTATTTAATGGGAACCGCTCCATCTAATTTTTTTCACAGGTTATGTGAATTTCTTCACATTATTTCATGGGCGGCCCGGTTCAAAGGATAGACATCGTGCAAGAGGGAGGGGCGCGATTGCTTAGAGTAGCACTTTGATTGTGATGTGATCTAAGCACAGTTGAAATTCAAAACGAACATGCCATGAAAGGCGAGCAGGTTATGTAACATTACGTAACTCGGTGAAAATCACAAGGGAGAGGATTGCATTTGAAAAAGCTGATTAGCCTTACAGTAAGCGCGACGTTGGTGTTATCGTCATTGTCGCTTATGGTTGGTACCTCCGGTTTCAAGCTGACCAGCATTGACGTGGTGTCTGCTGCATCGGAATCGGAAACGCCTGCCAAAGAATCAACACCTAGCAAAACCACAACACCAAGTAAGACAACGACACCAAGCAAGACGACAACGCCAAGTAAGTCGACAACACCAAGCAAGACAACAACGCCAAGCAAATCGACAACGCCAAGTAAGTCGACGACAACCAAAACAACCACGAAAACAACTACAAAAACGACAACAACTCCTGCAAAGTCAACAACGAAACAGACAACTCCGGCCAAAACAACAACTCCGTCTGTCAAACCTGCGGAAAGTAAGTATGTTGACGGCGTATATGTAGCCTACGGCAACGCTTATTCCAAAGGGACCGAAGGGGCCAAAGTCACGATCAAGGACGGAAAAATCGCTGCGGTTGAGCTGCTCAGAACCAGCCCTAAGCTGATCGACCGAGACGTCCGCAACAACTACAGCGGTCTCTGGAACGCTTACGAAACGATGAAAGCGGATCTGCTTGGCAAAACGCAAGAGCAGGCTGCTAAAGTGGACATTGTGTCCGGAGCGACCCGTTCGAGTGAGGGCTGGAAGCTGTCCGTTGACCGTGCCTTCCAAAGAGCCTTGAAGGAGAAGCCAAAGGATGTCACTTATTTTGCCGGCGAGCATATGGGTGTCGATCCGGAAGGCAAATACATGGTGTTTGTAACCTTCGACGCAACGAAACGTACAGCGGTGAAAGTGTATCCGCTTGACGCGAGCGGCAATGCCATCGAAGAAGCGAATATGACCAGCGAACAAGCGAAATTGGTGAAAGCGATCGCAGCGGAACTGCTGGCGAAAGGGACCAGTGCCGTGGGTGCAAAAGGTCAGGAAGCTGACTTCAAAGCCGCGGTAAAAGCGTATTGGGATGCGGAGCAAAATGCCAAAGTCAAAAATGATTCGAAATACATCGATGGTTTCTACTCCGCCTATGGTTCTGCCCGTGATAAAGGGGTGGAGAGAGCGGACATTTACATCCGCAACGGCAAGCTGGTGGATGTGAAGCTGTACAGATTGGGCTCCAACCTGATCGACCGCGGCGACACAGCCTATGCTGAAGTAGTCAAAGCGAATGCACCGATGACGGCAAAATTGCTCGCGAACGGCTCGTACATCGAGAACTACAAGGATGACGTTGATGCGATTGCCGGCGCCACCGAGAGCAGCCATAGCTGGAACCTTGCAGTAGAACGTGCTTTTGAGAAAGCGTTGAAGGTTCCGGGGAAAGCGAAATATTTTGAAGGAACGTTTGCCGGTGTGGATAACCAGTCGAGAATGCTGGTTCTGGCGGACATCAAGGCGGATCAAGTTTCGAACGTAAAAGTGTTCCTGTTTGGCGAAGACGGTAAATTGATCGCCTCCGATAAGCTGACGGATGAGCAACAAACCGTTGTCGCTCAGTTAACCGAAGGCTTGACGCAAAAAGGCGCGAACATGACGCCAATCGTAGGGGAAGAAAACTTGTCCCTCGCGGCGAGAGCAGCGTTCGCTGACCTGTTGAATAACGCGTCGAAAACGCAAGGCAACTACAAAGACGGAACATACACGACCTACGGTGACGCTTACGACAAAGGAACGAACCGTGCCGATGTCACGCTGCGCAATGGCGTGATCGTTGGCCTGAAGCTGTATCGTGTAGGCGTGAACATGGTGGACCGCGGCGCTTCGGCTTACGCTGAAGTCGTTAGAGCGATCCCGATCCTGACCCGCGATCTGTTGTATGCCGGAACGAGAGAGCAAGCAGCTCAAGTGGATGCTGTCACTGGGGCTACCAGCAGCAGTAACGCACTGAAAGCAGCCGTTGAAAATGCTTATAAGAAAGCGGAAATCAGCGAGACTTACAAAACAGCTTATATCAACGGGATTTTCGCCGGGATTAATAAGGACAAATCCGTATACGTGATGGTGACGGTGCAAAACAACATTCCGTTCAAAATGGAAGTCTTCTATTTGGATGAGAACGCCAAAATCAAGACTGAAGACCAATTAACCGCTGACGAGAAAGCCGTCAAGGCAGAAATCGAGACGCCAACCGCCGCAGGTTCCCTGCATAAATACGGGTATCGCCCGGCAGCGTTTGGTGAAACCGAAGGCGTAAAAGCCGTATCGGCACAAGTGATTGAGGCCGTCAAGGACGCGCTGGAGAACGCCGGAAGATAATTTGTTGAATTGAAAAAGGACGCTGGCTCCGTGAGATTCACGGGGAGGCGTTCTTTTTTTATCTATAGATGGACGGACAGGCGAGCATGAAAATGCGCTGAGGTTTTGGCTGTCCCATAGTATAATGGGTCTATCATGGGTTTGGAGGAATTATGGGTGACGCAAATTAATCAATTACGAAACCAGGATGAATTCATTGGCTTTTATTTGCTGAAGGAGCTGGAGATCAAGCAGACGAACGCGAATCCGCCCAAAGATTATTTAGATATCGTGTTGTGTGATTCGACCGGGGAAATCCCGGCAAAATTATGGGATGCCTCGTCAACGGACAAGGAGACATTTTTCCCAATGGGGCTGGTCAAGGTACGGGGAATCGTGCAAACTTACCGGGAGAAGCTGCAGGTGAAAATCGTCCAGATGCGATTGGCCAAGCCGGAGGATGGGGTGAGCCTTACCGATTTTATCCGCTCTGCGCCAATTTCGTCGGAAGCGCTGATTCATACGATTCAGGCCGTCATTCACGATTTTGCCGATCCGGATATTCAGGCGATCGTCCGCTTTTGTGTCGGCAAGGTGGAGGAGAAGCTGGCCCATTATCCTGCGGCCAAAACACATCATCACGCGTATTTCGGCGGCTTGGCCTACCATATGGTACGGATGTTGGAAATCGGCGATTTCCTATGCGCGCAGCGCGCGTTCTTGAACCCGGATCTGCTGAAGGCGGGGATCATTTTGCACGATATCGCCAAGCCGGAGGAGATGGTAGCTGAACTCGGGATCGTGTCCGAGTATAGTACACCGGGCAAGCTGCTGGGACATATTTCGATGGCGTCGCAGTGGGTGACCGAAGCGGCCATTCGCCTGGGCATCGCGCTGGATTCGCCGAAGGTACTTGCCCTCCAGCATTTGGTGTTGTCCCACCACAACTTGGGAGAATGGGGCAGCCCGGTTCAGCCGCAAACGCCGGAGGCGGTTGCCCTCCACCATATCGATGCGCTGGATGCCAAGCTGCAGATGGTAGAGGACGCGCTGGCTACGACCCCGGAATCCGAAGCGTGGACCCCGTTGATCCGGGGCTTGGAGAACAAGGGGATTTACCGGTTGAAGTGGTAGGCTAACCAAACGCCTTAAGGTCTATTCCACGTCAAAATCAAAATAGGTCGAGGGGTAAGGTTCATCTTTTAGCGTATAGTGCCACCATTCTTTCGAATAGGGCTGGAAGCCTTGCTTCACCATGGCGGTCTTGAGAATATAGCGGGCTGCGCGCTGGGCTTTGGTTAACCCTTTCGCGCCATGCGCGGAAATCGGGCCCAGAAAATCAACCCGGCTGCCCATATCCACCTCTTCGCCAGTCTTTTTGTAGACCATGGTCAGGTCCACGGTGCTGCCGCGGGAATGGCCGGATTTGGAGGACAAGTAGCCTTGCTTAAATAGGTTTTTCTTATCTACGTCGGGATAGAAACGTTCCTTCATCCTGGTATCCTGCGGGTCCTTGGACCAACGGGCGAAGTGGTTCACTGCCTTCTGCGGCCGATAGGCATCGATGATTTTCAGACGGTAGCCCTGGCTTTCTAAGTCGTCGTTGACTTTTTTTAAAGCGCGGGCTGCCCGCAGGGTTAGAATGGCAAACGGGCCGTTGTACCCGTCGATTCGCTCCCCGATAAAGTTATCGCCGGTATAATAGCGGAGATCGTATACGGCATTTGGAATCACTTCGTCGAGGTACACGAAGCCTTTCCCCTTCGGGAGTTGATACTTCTTGGTGACTTCCGCATTTTTGGTGTTGTTCGCAGTTTGGAAGGGAACCGACGATGAATCGGTAGGCTTGGTTGGTTGGGATGCCGCAGCGGTAGGCTTCGCGCCGGCCCCATTCACGCAGGTGATTAGCAGCAGAACGGTCAGGGTACATAAGCCGATTTTCCGATTTGTACGGCACAGATACTTCCTGGGTGCTGCAGGAGAGCTGTGCATGGATTTGTTTTGAAGGAAAGGTAACATGATCATGCTCCTTCACCGATAAAATGATTCCAAGAATACAGCTGTTTAGTGAATGAATTTCTATGATTATAGCATATTCCGATCATAACAAAGGAGGAGATTTGATGCGTATCGGAGCGATTGAGGCCGGAGGAACGAAGTTTGTTTGCGGTGTCGGAAATGAGCACGGAGCCATCGAGGACGAGGTCAGCTTCCCAAACGAGCTGCCGGAGCCAACGTTAGAACGGGTGATTGCTTATTTTCGCGATAAACATGTTGAAGCGATTGGCGTCGGCTCGTTTGGTCCGCTGGATTTGAATCCACACAGCGCCACTTACGGGCATGTCACGACAACGCCGAAGCCGGGGTGGAACGGATATGATGTGCTTGGCAAGTTAAAAGCGGCTTTTGATGTTCCCTATGGTTGGGATACGGACGTAAACGCTGCCGCGTTGGGCGAGGCGAAATGGGGGGCTGCTCAGGGCTTGGACAGCTGTGTGTATTATACGGTGGGGACCGGGATCGGTGTTGGAGTCCTGACCGAAGGCAAGCTTGTCCATGGACTGATTCATCCGGAAGGCGGACATGTTCTGCCGCGGCGGCATCCGGAGGACGATTTCCCCGGTCTATGTCCATATCATGGGGACTGTCTGGAAGGTATGGCTGCGGGGCCTAGTCTTGAAGCGCGCTGGAAGGTCAAAGGGCAAGAGCTGACACCGGACCATCCTGCCTGGGCGATCGAAGCCTACTATTTAGCGCAGGCGGTGACCGGGTCCATCCTCATGCTCTCGCCGCAGAAGATCATCATGGGCGGCGGCGTCATGCAGCAATCGCAGCTGTTCCCGTTAATCCGCAAAGAAGTTCAGAAGAACCTGGCCGGATATGTGAACGCACCAGCCATTTTGGACGGGATGGATGAGTATATTGTCCCGCCGGGATTAGGGAATCGAGCTGGGCTTTGCGGCGCTCTCGCGCTGGGCTTGGAGGCCTTGGCTCGCTCTTAGCTGAAGCTTGGGCGGAGGGGCGGCGGCAAACTTTTTCAAACATAGTTCGACATTAGCTATATATCATGATATATTATAATATATATCATGTCCTTGTGTGAGGGAACGTGGGAGGAACGTCATGAGTGAAACCACCTCGTCAAAGCCGATGTACGAGAAGATTTTTGATGATGTCAAACAGAAAATTCTGGATCAGAGCTATAAACCGGGAGACCGGATTCCATCGGAGAAGGAGCTGGCTGAGGAATATCAAGTCAGCCGGATTACGAGCAAGCGAGCTTTAGAAATGCTGGCTGCCGAGGGAATTATCGTGCGGAAGCCGGGACGCGGCTCGTTCGTGACGGACCCCGAAGCTGAGGGCGCAGGCGCGGAAGAACAGGTACAAGGCCGAATGGACGGAATCTATAGCGGGAACAGAACGGACAGAGAGGCTGCCGGGAAGCTGATTGGCGTGGTACTGACGGATTTTGCCGGCAGCTACGGCACGCGGTTGATCTATGGGATGGAGGATGCTGCGCGGGAGCAGGATTGTTTTCTCGTTCTGAAGCGGACGTTTGGAGTTCAGGAGAACGAGGAAGCAACGATCCGCAAGCTGCTGCAGCTTGGCGTCGACGGATTGATCGTCTTTCCGGCACAGGGGGAGTATTTCAACGCGGAGATTCTCAAGCTGGTGATCGAACGCTTCCCGCTGGTACTGATCGACCGGGAGCTGAAGGGCGTAGCGGCAGCTTCTATTATTACCGACAATGTGAAAGCGGCGCAGGAAGCGACGGAGCACCTGTTTGACCTCGGGCACGCCCGCATTTCGCTGTTATCCCCGCCGCCGATCGATACGTCGGCCGTCGAGGAACGGATCGAAGGGTTCGTGCAGGCGCATGCCGGCCGCGGGATCGCTGTTGAGCGGGAGCTCTGGATCAGCGATTTGACGTCGACGTTGCCGGACTCTTTTTACGATGACAACATTGAACGGGATATTCAAAAAATTATGCGCCATCTCGAGGCCCATCCTTCGATTACGGCCTTCTTCGCCATCGAGTACAACATCGCGCTGCTGGCGAAAGCCGCAGTGACCCGGCTCGGCCTGCGCATTCCTGAGGACGTGTCGATCATCTGCTTCGACAGTCCGCAGTTCCGCATTGGGGAGGGCTACGCCTTCACCCATATGCGGCAGAGCGAAGAAGATATGGGCAAGCTGGCTGTGGAAAACGTGCTGGCCCTGATGGAGAACCGCCCGGCAGCCAACAAAATCAAGCTGCCCGCCGTGCTCGTCCCGGGAGAGTCCACCGGCCCCGCAAGGACGGCACAGGAGCATAAGTAGCTGAGGACGGCTGCCTCACGTTGCTGACGTATATGCCGAAGCCGAACTGCAAAAGTGCAGTTCAGCTTCGGCATTTTTCTATTTTTACCGGCCTTGGAGTGTAAAAGTGCAGTTAGTGTAGGGTGATTTGGCGGAAAACGGGGGAAAGGGGCGGGAATGAACTGCACTTTTGCAGTTGGAGCTGCTTCATGCAATACGATGCGTTCACCTGCGGTAAGACCGTCGTCTTCCATGAACCGAACCTTCCTGGTCACGGAGCCCCCTGGCCCCTCCTCATCGAGGTCTTTCTCGATCCAATCCTTACCGCTTATGCCCTTCCGCTCAAGGATCTTCCCGATTGAGCATCATCTGTCGGGGAGGTCCATTTGCACTTTTTGAAAGAAGATAAACAAGGTCATTTGGCATATCTTTATATACCAACTAACATCGATATTTTTCCTTATTGACATAATGATATGATACCAATATACTATCCTTATTGAAAACGCTTTATTTGCTATGTTATTCGAAATGAAAAGGGGAGGTTTACAAATGAAAAAGTGGATGATGGTAATGCTGGTGACCGTTCTGTTCGGTGCGATGCTGGCTGCTTGCGGAGGGGGAGGTAACGGCGGAAGTGCTGGTAACGGCGGCAGCGCAAGTAACGGCGGCG
>NZ_JAWDJI010000265.1:0-12797 GCF_032465655.1 Paenibacillus sp. 3LSP
AAAGATTTGGAGCACTTTTTATTTTTTTCAGAAGAGATTACTTTCGAAATTCAGGCTTATTTCTTCTCAACTGGTAGTTGAATCTGTGAAAAATTCAAATAGGAAGTTATTGTTCATTCCAAGGCGCGCCCCCTACAATGGGGATACATGAAGGAGCGTGAATACAAGCATGAAGGAACAATTGGCGAGAAACATAAGTATCTACCGCAAAGAAAAGAGGCTGACGCAAGAAGAACTGGCGCAAATCCTCGGGGTTTCTTTTCAAGCCATATCCAAATGGGAAAATGCCCAGACAATGCCGGACATTTCGCTCTTACCTCTGTTATCCAAAACCCTGGAAGTCAGCATCGATAAACTTCTGGGCTATGCCTCGCAAGATAGACGGATTACGATTTATGAGGATGCGTATAAAACCCAAGAATATTATTGGGGGACTGTGCCGAATTCAGCCTGTTATCAGGTTCTTCAGCTTATGCCGCCAACGAAGCATTTGAAATTGCTGGATGTGGGGTGCGGCGAAGGGAAAGATGCGGTTTTCTTTGCACGAAATGGATATGATGTCACAGCCTTTGATGTCTCGGATGCCGGAATTGAGAAAACAAGAAAACTTGCCGAGCAAGCCGGCGTTCGCGTAAATGTGTTTAAAGCAGACATTTTAGATTACCGTTTAGATACGCATTACGACATCATCTTTTCCAGTGGGGTGCTGCAATATATCAAACCGGAGTATCGTAAAGATATCTTTGAAAACTATAAACAATTTACGAACGAAAACGGCCTGCACGTCTTGAACGTGTTTGTCCATAAACCGTTTATCGCCCCGCCCCCTGAGAAAGAGCCCAACGCCTACAAGTGGTACTCGGGTGAACTGCTCTCCCACTACCACAATTGGCTGATCAAATACAGCTCAGAAGTTGTATTCGACTGCCATTCCTCAGGGATTCCCCACAAACATGCCATGACGAAATTAATTGCCCAGAAGATCAGCTCACTAGACTAACAAAAAAAGACTGCAAGAAAATTACTTCCTTGCAGTCTAAAAACTTTGTTCCTACAACCGTCCTCTAAGGAAAGGATTATGCCCGGTTCCTTTTCCCGACGGCATCGCACCGGGCACCCCGTCCGCTTCCAGCAGCGGTCGAACGACCAGCTTCACCGGCCACTCTCCGCTCTCGAAGATCGCCCGGTATAGCTCGGCGCGGTCGCTTTCCGGCAGCCCAGCCCCTTGCAGCGCTTCTTTCCAGGCCTGCTCCGTGATCGTCCACAACCGGGACTCCGGCAGATCGTACGCGCAGGACAAAGCTTCCATGATCGAAGCCAGATTGACCTGCGTCCCCAGCGATTGGACGTAAAAAATCAGCTTGTGAATCGTCTCGTTGTACAGGCTGTTGGAATAGCCGGGCCGTATGCGGTACCCGGGATCGCCGATGCCGTGCTTATCGAGATATGGCTGATGCAGGCGCACCGAATCGTGGTCGCGGAGCAGCAGCCCCTTCACTTGATTGCGCTCCAGAACCAGGCAGCAGTTCTGCCCGTGAATTTCCGGGACGATTCCGATCTTGAACAGCCGCATCACCACGTCATAGAACAGGTGCGCAAGGTCGCTATAGAAGCTGAACACCTCTTCGCGGGAAAGCTCCTTGCCCAGGATTTCAGACAAAATATGCCGGCCTCCCAAATGGACGCCAAGCGCGGACATCGGAATCAGTTCCGCCTCAAAAAGCTTCGGCGGGTATAGGCGAAGCTGGGCGGCCAAATGGCGCGGATGGTCGTCGAACAGCCCCATCGATGCCGGCATGTATCCCCACCAGTGCCGCTCCTCGCATAGGAAAACCCGGCCCGGCAGTGTGTCGTCGCAAGCTATGGCCTGACGCAGCAGCTTCTCCCCGGCCAAGCCGTTCAGCAGCTTCACGACCGGCAAATAGCGGGCGGCGCCCAGCGACAGCACGCTGACCGGCAGCTTGAGCATCGCCACAGCGGCCACAGCGTTAACGTCCGCTCCGCTCCCCACCTCCACGATGGATGGTGGAGCAAGAAAACGCAAGGAGGAGGTGGCTAGAAATTCACCAGCCTCCGCATTCAGCACCACGATCGTCCCCTCCTCGATTTCCCGGATAAAGCGGGGCAAAATCACCTGCTGAAGCTGCCACGGGTGCACAGGCAGAGGCACGTATTCGTCCGGCCTAAGCCCCCGCCGCTGCATCTCGTCCTCCACGGCGGCCCGCTGCTCAGCCGCAAGCAGATCCAGGCAGGACAACGGCCCTTCCGGGCACCCCCGTACGACCGAATCGGCGCGCACCGCTACCCAGCGCAGGCGGATCGGCTCCCCGAACTCCGCCGAATACTTCAGGCAGTCCTGCTCGGTAAACCCGATTTTCGCTTTGGCCGACGGATGGAACGGGCGATCGCGCAGCGCAGCGATTCGTTCTCCTTTGATAAACCACTCGTAAGCCGAGGACGGAGCAAACGCCAGCAACCCCTCCGCGCATTCCGGGCTCAGGCTCAACGCAAGCTGCCGGGCCGCCACCTCCACGCCGGTCAAAAAGTCTGCAACCCCCGGATGGCTGTAGGCTTCCTCCGACAACACCGCACGCAGCACCGTTTTCGCCAGCTCCGCCGGAGAGTTGATGAAAGCCCAGCTTCCGTCGGACGCGCGTTTAAAAATCGGAGAATCCTGCACCCACTGAACGCCAAGCCTGGGGCTGTCTTCAACCAAAAACGCGATTTCCCCGGCAAAAATGCGAATCGCTCCATTACCGCCATAGCCGCTGTATAACCGCCGGATCTGCTCGGGCGCGGCCGACAGCGTCCCGAAAGTCCCCTCATCCAGCCGGAAAAACCGCTCCGTCAAAAAGGCGTTCATCAAATCGCCGGTAATCCGTAACTCCGCCGCCTGCCGTCCTGATTCAATTGTCCATGTTCGCATGGGTTGCATGATCATTTCCTTCCGCTAAATAATAAAATTTCGGGTGCGGGTGCCCCAAAAAATCGTGGTGCGAGATCGTCCAGCAATAAGCGCCCGACTTCTCGAACACAACGATGTCGCCGACGCGCAGCAGCTCGACTTCGGCATCCGCATGCAGCCGGTCCTTGGGCGTGCAAAGCTCGCCGACCAGCGTCACCTTGCCCCGCCTGATCTCTGGCCTGGCGAAAGGATACGCCCAACGCTCCGCCGGCAAGATAGCAAACGGATGATTATGCCCCCAGGAAGCGGGCAGCCGGTTGTGGTGGGTCCCTCCCCTCAGCACAGCAAAATGCCGATCATGCGAAGGCTTGATATCGATCACCTCCGCGGCGTAATAACCGTGGTCTGCTACGAGAAACCGGCCCGGCTCGAACCACAACTGAACTCTGGCTAGCCTTTTTCTAGCTTCGCTTCGTGCGATCAGGGAAGTGAACAAGGCCCAGTCGAACGCCGGAGCGTCATCGTAAGGGACGCCAAAGCCGCCTCCCGCGTTGACGATCTCAATGTCCAGACGGTAGCGTTCCATCCACTCTTCCGCTTTTCGCAAATACAGCTCGATCATTTCGGCATGCAGCTCCGCCCGCAAGTTGTTCGAGAGCGAGTGAAAATGAAAGCCGCATAACCTAACCGCGCCCCGCCCTTCTTCCCGTATAACGGCGATCGCTTCATCAAGCAGCTCCTCGTCCAGCCCGAAGGGGGTCGGACGGCCGCCCATCGTAATTTGGGTCTGCGGCAACGCGCTCGTTCTCAGGTTCATGCGCAGCAAAATCCGGACCGGCTCGCTCCGCCCTTGTGTAAGCCGGATCAGCCTTCTCAGCTCCAGCAGGCTTTCCACATGAATATAGGAAACATTATGCCGGATGGCCGCCTCCAGCTCCGCTTCCATTTTGCCGGGGCCGCCAAACAGAACCGGAACGCTGCCGCTCACCTCCCTGACCTTGAGCAGCTCGCCGGCGGAGGCTACCTCAAATCCGTCGATCAGCGGCAGCAGCGCTTCGATAATGCGCCGGTCCGGGTTGGCTTTAATCGCGTAAAACAGCCCCGTCCGTTCCGGCATATACCGCCGCATCCTTCGCACATGCGCGCGAATGCCGTCCAGGTCATACAGATAAGCGCAAAACGGCTCCCGGCTTTCCGCTTGCAGCCTGTTGATCGCTTCCCGCACGTATGCTTTCATGTCCAATCTCCCATATCCCGGTAGTCGTTTCGCTTTTGCATATAGGCGCGAAACGCCGTATTTCGGTCATCTCCCAGCACATAAATGCGCACCCCGCGCTCCGCCCACATCCGCATTTCCTCCCTGCTTCTCGCAACCGCGGCGTACGGAACCCCGAGACGCTGCGCGGCCGCATGCAGCCGCTCCAACTCCCGCCGCACCTCCGGATGCCCGGTTTGCCACGGCAAGCCGAGGGATTGCGACAGGTCCGCCGCGCCTTCCAGCACAAACCCGATCTGCGGATGGGCTAAAATGTCCTCGCATTGCCTAATACCTTCCATGTTTTCGATCATCGGCACCACCATGACCGCTTCGTTGGCCTCCCGGATATACTCCGTCAGCGAATATTTGGCGAACGCGCCCGGCCGGCCGCTATTGAGACTGCGGCTTCCAAGCGGGTGGTAATACGCCCAGCGGACGGCTTCCTCGACCTGCTCCCGCCGCTCGACATGAGGGATGACGATACCCTGCGCTCCGCAGTCCAGCACCTTCAAGATTTCGGAGCGGTTCACACCCGAAACGCGGACCAGCGGAGTCACGCCCATCAATTCGGCGGCGCGGATCAGCTCCTCGACGCTTTCCATGTTCGTAGAAGCGTGCTCGCAATCGATAATGACAAAATCGTATTCGGCATGGCCGATCATTTCCACGATCACGGGATGCGGAATGGAGACGAACAGGCCGAACACCGGCTGTTTACGGTTTATTTTCAGCTTAAGCGCATTGGGTCTCATAACGCCGCCAGACTCTCCCTCACCAGCCGCAGCGGGTTGAGCGGTTTGCGGAAATACAGCTCGCCGTCGCCGTTCAGCCTCCGCTTGGTCATCTCCTCCACCAACGCGTCGGTGCTAAACAGGTCATAGCCTTGAAAACTTTCCCCATACTCGGGATATTGCCGCTGGTATTCCAAGATGACCGCCGCGCACAGGCTCCAGAACTTCCGCTCCGCAAGCCCGAACGTCTCCAGGGTCCAGGCGATCTCGCTCATGCAGATGAAAAAGAACGCGTCATACACATAATCCCGCACCTCGGGCATCGTCTCGGCGTGGATGAACGAATACCGGTTGAATTTGCGGTGCGCTTCCGGCTCGGGATGCAGCTTCGGCGCCCGCTTCGGATGCCGCATCCTGCCCGGGACAAAACGCACCCCGTCGTGCAGATCCTTGACGATGATCCGTTTCGGCAGCCCGTCCTTCAGCACGAGAATGATGTTCTGCGCGTGAGATTCCAAGGCGATGCCGTGCGCATACAGCAGATGGATCATCGGCAGCGTCAGCGTTCGGACGAGCGCTTCGCTCCAGGTTCCGATCCCGTGCCGCCGAACGGCGTCTTGGATGAAAGGCACGCCGTTTTGTTGCACCAGCGTCAGCGCGTTTAGCGGCCAAGCCTCCTCTTTGTCCCGCAAATGAACAGATACGTTCTCCCGCCAGATCGCTCCGAGCGAGCCGTAGGCACTGCCGTACTGAACCGCGGGCAGCCTATCGTACCGGAAGGACACGCCCATAATTTCTTTAAGGATGCCGAATCGCTCACGCTGCAGCAGCTCGTCCTCGCGAATCAGGCCATCCAGCCAGTCGCTGATCAACGGGGCGTTTTGCGTCGTATGGTGCGCCAAAATGCGGCCGGTCGAGGTGTTGGTGATGCCAAGCGACAATTTGAGATAGGGAGCCTGCGGGTGCTCTCTGTGCGACAGCGTGCGGATCGATTGCTGCGCCCGGTATACGCCGTCTGACAACCCGAGCGGAATAAGCTCGCGGCTTTGCCGCTGGCGGGTGAAGACGGATTCCAGCCGATGCTCCCACTGCCAGGGATGGACGGGGATGAACGTATACGAGCTTCCGTCGCCCTCTTCCCGCAAAATCCGGCCGAACCGGTCCATATCTTGTTCCGTCAAATGCGGCCGGTACAAATCTTCCGCCGTAGAGCCCGCAGCCAGCGCCGTATCGGTCAGCTCCCGTTTGACGGCGACCCAGAACAGGCGGATGGGCTGATTGAATTCGGGACCGTACGCCAAATTGTCCTTCAGCGTAAAGCCGATTCTGGACTTGTAGCTGGGGTGGTAAGGATGCCCGTCTGTCATATGGCTTTCCAGCGCATCGTAGTGCTTGTCGCCGTCCGGGATGCGCTCCGGCAGCACGGCCCTGCACTGGCTGTCCTTGGCCAGCGTTTCCAGCAGTTCGCGGACAAACGAGCCGATCCGCTCTCCCTGCAGGCGGTTAAGCACCAGCTCCTCCAGAAATAGATGCAGATCGGCGCAGGGCTCCCCTGCTCTTCGGATGGAGCCCTTGGCGATTTTCACCCGGCCGAACGAATATTTCTCCTCCGCCTCGCAGGTATACACGACCGGCTGTCCGTCCGCGCCGATGCCGTGCGTGCGCCAAATCCCCCCGTTTTTCGCGTAGTCCAGGATGCCTTCGAACCATAACGCCTCAAGCGTCTGGCGCATCATTCTCTCCTGCACGTCGGCATAGCCCGCCGGTTTGTGGTCAGGCAAACGGATCGTAGTCTCCACATGGCTCACCCTCTCTTCTAAGCAAATTGTTCACTTCCACATAAGACGGCGTTTCGCCGTTACCCGCAAGACAGCTCAGCATATTCCGCTTGGCCCGAAACGTTTCGGCCGTCAGCAAATGCTTGGCGAAAGGATTAGCGCTTCTAGCGTATTCTCGCATTAGCATGTCGCGGGCGATTCCCCAGAACTGCTCTTCCGAAGCGTTCACGTCCCGAGCTATGGAATGAATGAGCAAGCCCAAATGGTTTACGAAAAAATAATACCCCGTCCTCTTCCAAGCCTCTTCCCTCGGATAGAACAGGGGACCGGGCGGGGACGGAGCCTCCTCCTCGTTCGCATGCGCCTTGTCGATTTCGACGCTGACGCCTTCCAGATCGCGGATGATGAAGGCGGCCGGCATGCCGCCTTGCACGGTGAGCAGCGTGTTCTGCAGATGGGCCTCGAAATGAATGCCTTGCTCCCCGGCGAGGCGCACGATCGGCAGCATCGACAGCTCCAGATAGCGCTCAAACCAGCGCTCGATGGGAACATCGCCGCCGAGCAGCGTCATGAGGCGCGACGGTTTTCCCGGCCGCGGCGCTTCCACCAGGCTGGCCAGCACATAGGTGCAAGATGGATCGAACTCGATCGGACGGTAGACAACCGTAAACTGCCGGGTCAGCTCCTCCTCCTCGAAGCGGCACGTGCCAATGCCCGTTTCGTAAGCGATACCCGCAGGCGAGTCCGGGCCGAATCCGCCCCGCCGCAGCAAATAGCGGGAAGCATCTAGCGTTCTGCGCATTTGCTCGCCGCTGTTGGTGCGGACCAAATTGGTAATTTGCATATTCAAAGGCAGCTTGATGTTGCAGTTCATCTCGGGGATATAGACCGTGCGCACCGAAGTGGTCGGATAAGCGAGCGGACCCAGGCTGCCTAAGGGGATCAATTTCCCGTCGCGGATATATTCGCGAACCTTGGCGAGGCCCAGCACGTGCCGGTATTGCCAAGGATGTACAGGCAGCGGGGCGTATTCGCCGCTTTGGCCGCCAAGGACGTGCCGCAGATGGTCCTGCACGCTTTCATACGGCGGCACTTTTCCGCCCTTTGACACCCATTCCTCCCGGTACACATCCCTCCTTACGGCAAAATAGCTTAGCCGGAACGAGGAGCGCAGCTCCGGACTGTAAAGCAGCACATCCCGCTCGGTAAATCCGGACATGTTCTTGGGAAAAGGATGAAACGGATGCCCGTAAATCAGCGCCTGCTCCGACGAACGGTAGTCGAACACGCCATGCTCTGCCGCCCGTTCGATAAATAACGCCAGATTGCGGCAGCTATTTCCGACTTGTTCCACAAAGCTGCGTTTCTTCTCCGCCGTAATCCATAGCCCGCCCGTTAACGGGCCTTCGTTCTCCGTAAGCTCGCCGACGATCCAGCGCACCAGCTCTTCGTACCCGACGGCGCCTTCCTCACTCCCGCCGAGCCAGCGCATACTGTGATATTCATGCTCTCCTGCGGCGGAATAATAAGCAAGCTTGCCGAAAACGGTAACCCCGCTTGCCGGAAATACTACGGCATAGTCCAGCGTTCGGGCATTCAGATCGATGTGCCTGCGTCTTTCGCGTCCCAGCTCGCGGATATAACAGTTCAGCAACAGCTTGCACGTATGCTCGTTCGCTTGCTTCAGGCTTTCCAGCCGAAGCTTGCTTTCCGTCCCCAACAATGATGCCAACCTTCTTTCCTGGAAAAATAAAATAGTCCAACTGCTTCACATATTAACCGCGCTCAGCATGGAGCGGACGCTACGTCGGCTGAGGCCAAAGCCTCCGCTACCGACCGCTCGAAGATGTCCAGCACTTCCTCCGTCTCCCGCTCGGTGATCGTAAGCGGAGGAAGAAAGCGGATAACGGCGGAGCGGCGGCCGCCAACCTCCACGATCAAGCCGTTTTGAAAGCAGCTTCGTTGGATGGCTGCAGCCAGTTCTCCATGCGGCGGATAGTGGCCGAGACGGTCCTTCGGGCCGGCGGTGTCGACCATTTCCACCCCGATCATCAGCCCGCGGCCGCGAACGTCGCCGATCGCCGCGTATTTTTCTTTCAAGGTGCCAAGCCTTGCCATGAACTGCTCGCCGCGTTTTTGCACGTTAAGGAGCACGTCATGCTCCCGGATATAGCGAAGCGTCGCCAATCCCGCGGCCATGGCAAGCTGGTTGCCGCGGAAGGTTCCGGTATGCGCGCCCGGCTGCCACACATCCAGCTCCTCTTTGTAGATCACCAGGGACATGGGCAGGCCGCCGCCGATCGCTTTGGAGCAGACGATGACATCCGGGACGATCCCGGCATGCTCGAACGAAAACATCCGCCCCGTGCGGCCGATCCCCGTCTGCACCTCGTCGATGATCAGCGGCAAGTTTCGTTCGGCCGTAATGCGTCTTAGCTCCCGCAGCCATTCCAGATCGGCGGGAATCGCTCCTCCCTCGCCCTGCACCGTCTCCACGATAACGCCGCAAGGCGCGGCGATGCCGCTTTCGCAGTCGTCGAGCAAGTTTTCGATATACCGTGCGCTCAGCTTCGCGGTCATCCCTCCGCCCATCCCGAACGGACAGCGGTATTCATAAGGAAAAGGCAGAAAATGCACATCCGGCAGCAGGCTCTGCAAATGCTGCTTCTTATCCAGATTGCCGCTTAGCGCCATGGCCGCCTGCGTCGAACCGTGATAGCCGCCATGGAAGGCAAGCACGGATTTGCCTTTGGTTGCATGTTTGACCAGCTTAATCGCCGCTTCTACCGCGTCGGCCCCGGTCGGGCCGCAAAATTGGATTTTGCTGCGATCCTTTAATTCCTCGGGCAATAACGAGAACACTTCCTCCATAAAATCCACCTTGAGCGGAGTGGCGAGATCGAGGGTGTGCAGCGGGATTTGCCGCTCAAGCGCGCTGCGGATCGCCTCCAGCGCCACTTCATGATTATGCCCCAGCGCCAGCGTGCCGGCGCCGGCCAGGCAGTCATAGTACGTCCGGCCTTCCGTATCCGTCACCGTGATGCCCTTCGCGCTGCTGATAACCAGCGGAAAATGCCGGGGATACGTGCGGGCATTGGACTCTTTTGCTTCCTGCCGCCTTAAATATTCGTTTTGTACATTGCGGACCTTAGCTGACATATCGGGCCTACGCTCCTTTTATTCTCGTCTATCGATTCCAAGTAAGCGCCTCTTCAAACAGGTATTCCAAATAGATGCGGATGACATCGCGCGAAGCGCCCTCATACGGAACAACATGGTGGATCATGTCGGGCAGCGCATTGACTTCCAGGATGCCGCCGGACGCCTCGGTGACAGGAACGGCGATATCCGGGCAGCGAATATCGATGCCGGCGACGTCAATCTGCAGCGCCTTGGCGGCTTCAACGGCCATAGCCGCGTTAGCCGGACAGATCAAATCCGTGCGGTCGGCATAAATTTCGCTGATTTCCCCGGCCGGAGCGTTGCGAATATCTTGCAGCTTTACCAGACATCCCGCCGGAACGATATCGTCTAGCGCCACGCCTTGCTGGTCCAGCGCCGCCAGCAAGCGCACCGAATCGGTTTTGATTTCGGCAAACGCCTCGATCTCGCCGATCTCGCTTTGGCGGGTTCGGGTCTCGTTCAGACGTCGGATCAGCTCCCTGAGCGATGAAGCGCCGTCGCCGGTCACAAAGGCAGGGCGATACTCGGTGACCGCCGCGATGCGGTAGTTGATCACCAGGACGCGATAATCCGCCCCCGGCACAAACCGCTGGAGCATAACCTTACCGCCATAGCTTCCCGCCCTTTGGATAGCCGTTTCAAGCTGCGGCACGGTCCGGACGTCCAACGTGACGCCGGCGCTGCCGCTTGCGTCGAGCGGCTTGACCGCAACGGACAAATGAGTTTGCAGGAACCGGACCGCTTCCGCCCCCGTTTCCGAAACGACCATATAAGGCGGCACGGGAAGCCCCCGTTGCGAGAGCAGCAAATTTGTAGCCTCTTTATTCTTGGCCAGCAGCCCGGCAATCAAGGACAGCCGATGCGATCTCGTTTTGTTGATCACGATGCTCCTGCCCTGATAGCTCAGCTCCAAAAAATCCTCGCACCCCGCAAGGAGCAGCCGGCAGCCGATGCCCATTTCTCTGGCTTTGTTGATCAGCAGCCGGTTAAGCGCATTTCGGCTCCCGGTCGGATACGTCAATGATAACCCCTCCTTCCTATCCGGCGAGCTTTGCCTTTGTTGACTTAAGGAGGGTTTGTGAAAGCCCGTCGGATTGTTTTGATGATAATGATAATCACGGAAGCGAAAGCCATCGGCCATGCGGGTTGCGCTAGACCGACGGCGCGGAAACGGCAGAACATGCTTTTTGATATCGCGGCAGGAAAGCCGATATTCATATTCTGACAAGGGGATTCTAAGCGGGTACCGATATCGTCGGCGTGGCAGTGATGTAGCGGTTATCTTTGATGGAGAAGGCGTATTAAGTCCGTTTGGGGCACGTCGAACAGTAATCGCCCGGCTCATCCGACGTCAAATAATAAAGGCAGCAGGTTTTACGCACTCTTAGCGGTTTGTCGTAACCGTCCCTGAACACTTTCGGACTGTCGAACCGCTTGAGCGGATTGCGGGATTCGCCGAACAGGCGGGGCGGCGCGTCGTGAAGCAAATAATGATAATCCTCTTTCATCCGCCGCTGTTGCTCGGGCCCCGCTCCTTCCGCAAATTTTTTCTCATACAACCAATAGACATAAATGGCCGTGTTTTCCCATAACAGCGCTTTGGAGATCCGCGCCGTTTTGGAAACGCCGTTCCATACCCGGGACAGATTACCGGCAAACATCCGTTCAAGGATCAGATCGCGCCATTCGCTGCGCTGATCCGCTTGCGGCTCGCTGGCCTGCCAGTCTTTCAGCCGCGCCTTGGGCAGCCAGGCCTGCCCCTGATAGCACGACTCGATCCAGCCGTTCTCCAGTTCCAGGTTCAATCCCTTATTGAAGCAAGACATCGCGTATAAATTGGAAGCGATAACGAGAAAGGCATACCGCTTGGCGAAAAGCGAGACGGCCGCCGACTGCGAGTCGGTCTCGAAAATGCCGCTTACGCCGCGAAAATAAGCCTCGCTTCTCTCCGGATTTAAAAGGTCGGTAAACGGAATGGAGAACGTCCGGTCGGCGGAAGGCTCTCGGGTTAAGCGGTACTCGTCGGACAGCACCTGAAATTCCTCCGGCTCAAGCCAGGTGGCCATAGCGTTGTTCTTCATGAACATTCCTGCCCCTTCCATGTGGAATGCACAGCGGTGTGCCAAACAGCGGATCGACAGCAATTTCGCAGTCCATCCGAAAGACGGTGCGGACCATCTCGCGGGTCACGATCTCCTCTGGCCGTCCCTGGGCGTAAATGGACCCTCCGTGGACCGCGACGATATGATGGGCGTAGCGGCAGGCCAAATTCAGATCGTGCAGAACCATCACAATCGTGCGACGCTCCTTCTCGTTTAATTCGAACAGCAAATCGAGGATTTCGATCTGATGGCTCATATCGAGGTAGGTCGTCGGTTCGTCGAGCAGCAACGTTTCCGCTCCCTGGGCGAGCGTCATGGCGATCCAGGCGCGTTGGCGCTGCCCTCCCGACAGCGCGTCCACCGGTCGGTCCGCGAGTTCCGTCAGGCGCGTGGACTGAAGCGCCAGGCGAACCATCCGTTCATCCTCACGCGACCATTGCTTCAGCCAGCTCTGGTGCGGGTATCTTCCCTGCCTGACGAGTTGGCTCACCGTCAAGCCTTCCGGGGAGGAAGGACCTTGCGGCAAAATGGACATCCGCTTGGCGATTTCCTTGCTCGGCAGCTTGGCGATCTCTTCCCCGCTCAGCAGCACCGTGCCCGAACGGGGCTTCTGCAGGCGCGCAATGGTGCGCAGCAGCGTGGACTTACCGCAGCCGTTGCTGCCGATCAGGACCGAGATTTGGCCTTTCGGTATCGTCAAGTTCAAATTTTCGATCACAGGCTCCGCTCCATAGGAGATAGTAAGGTCTTTCGCTTCCAAAATACTCACGGTTCTCCCCCTATTCAAAATTGGTTTCTGTTCTTAAACAGCAAGTACAAGAAGAAAGGCGCGCCCACTCC
>NZ_JAWDJI010000266.1:0-4618 GCF_032465655.1 Paenibacillus sp. 3LSP
AAAGATTTGGAGCACTTTTTATTTTTTTCAGAAGAGATTACTTTCGAAATTCAGGTTAAATTTTCTTTATTCTCCTTTTAACTCTAGAAACTGGTAAATTCGCGATTTGTATTGCTCCATGCTCTCGCAGCAGCCATACATCCGGTTGGCAATCGTCTTTCCATTTCCGAAGAAGAAGCGTTCGAACTGGTTTTGTCTGCCTCCAAACGCTCCGCCGCCCAGCTCCCAGGCCAGTCTGAAAAGGGCGATGCGATCCTTGGCCGGGCTGGAAATCCCCTGTAAATAGGCATTGAGGTACGCTTCGTTCTCCGAAAAGAAGTCTGCCCCAAACGGGTTCATGATCAGCTGGCTGGCGCTAATCGTACGGATCAACCGCAGCGCTTCTTCATGCAGATCGGGAAATTGGATGCCTGCGGCGGTCAGGGGGGCCAGTGCTGGAACGAAGTAGCCGGATGAGGTGAATGTCCCGTCAGTCTCAGCCGCCACCCGTAATGCTTTTAGATTCTCCAGCATCGCCATGAGTTTGGTGATGGATTGGAGGAACGTAGGCTCGCTATCCGCATTCTGCTCCTCGGCTAACACTTGCAACAGCCCTAGGAAAAACTCCGTTTTCGCAATGTACCGTGTGAGGATCTGGTGACCAACGTACGCATGGAAGTGCCCTTCACGAAACAACCGATCGCACAGCTCCTCTTTCCCAAAGAAAAATACCCGATCCCGCGGTACGAGAACTCGATCAAAAATCACCATCGTATCCATTTCCTCAAATCGACTGGAGAGGGGATGATCATAACTTGAATCAAACGCATGGCTCTCTCGACATATAAAGGTAATTCCCTCCACATCATTAGGCACGGCAAAAGCGAACGCGCTGGGATTGACCTGCCCGTCTCCCAACATGAACGTTGGTGTGGGGAGGACGAGGATTTCCTCGCAGGTAGGTCCCTGGGTCGCCATCAGAAAAGCTCCGCTAACGACAAGACCTTCAGGTTGGATCTCCACCACCTTGGCGGCCAGGGATTCTTCATGATCCACCGGTCCGGACATTTTGCTGATCATCGGCTGCACGAAGGCATGGGATAACGTGATATCATGCTCCCGACAATATTCGTAATACGTGCGCAGATTCCGTCCATACTCTGGCATGGCGGCCTCCAACAAGGAGCAAGCCGTATAAAACGACATCAATGCCGTGTTCATATAGTCGGGGGAACGACCGAGGAATCCATGATGCAAACCGGCCCATATCTCGGACATCCTCCTTCTGCGAACTAAGTCATCGGGTGTGGTCGGCGGCAAAAATGAAAGACCCACTCGCTCCTCGCTGGTTGGTGACACATAAGTCATGATGTCTCGCAGGTCGTCCTCGCATTGCTTGTCGTACATCGCAGCCTGCGTCCGGATCAACCCCCGAAAGGCAGGGTGCTCGGATAACGGAACGTTGACACGTTCGCCGTTGTACCATAGCCGGATGCGCTTGCGGTTGATCCGTTCGATGTACTGTTTTCCGTTTTTGATGGGCATCGTCTTCCTTGTCCCCTTTACACGTAATGAGTGTGGTTTGTATATATAGTGCAGAGAAGTTTAGGAATGTGCCTCCTAAAAAAACACAGGATCTTGCGCGATTCGCAAGACCCTGTTTCATTTTCCGTTAACTGGTGAAGATGTGGTTTCCGATTTGAAGCTTCTGCGGACGCGACCATATCCATTTGCTTGTCGCTGTTTTTGGATTGAAATAATATAGCGAACCGTAGGACGGATCCCAACCTCTAACCGCATCCAGTGCAGCCAGATAGGCTGTGCGATCCGGCGTTAGCCAGATTTGCCCGTCGTCGACCGCCGTAAAGGCGCCCGGTTGAAACACAACCCCGTTGATCGTATCAGGGAATAATGACGATTGAATCCGATTCATAACGACGGCACCTACCGCCACTTGTCCAGTATATGGCTCACCTCGAACTTCACTATAAATCACGCGAGCCAACAGATCCATTTCGGTTTGATTCAGAGAATATTTTCTCAGCGCCTTCCACGTTTGAGGCCCCGCCACACCATCTACCTGGAGCCCATAACGCGACTGGAACGTACGTACGGCTTGTTGCGTTTTTGTCCCGTAATATCCAGTAAGCTGTTCATTGAAAATGCCCAACGCCTTCAGTCGATATTGAAGATCCCAAACATCGCCGCTCGTGGAGCCCAACTTCACCGTACCGGAGGCTGCGGCCGCTGGTGTTGGTGTTGCTCCACCCAACAAGCCTGCCGAGAGCATGATCACCAAGAGTAAAAGGAATCCTCGGAATTTATTCATTTCGGGTGACCTCCTTTCCCTACAACATTGTAGGGAAGAGCGCAGGGCGGGACAACCTACAACTTTTGGCATTGAGCGGGAAGAGAGGGAAGGGGTTGAAAAAATGCAAACCAACGCTGCATGAAGTGCATAACAGTGCCTTGCATGGGGCAAGCGATGGATTTAAACGCCAAAGGCAAAGCATTAACCGTAGAGGAGCTTGACCGCATTTGCTTCTACAAGACGGGGATTGCGTTTGAAGCCTGTCTGGTGGCGCCGGCAATATTGGCACGGGCGAACGACACGGAAATCGCCGTTCTCAAAAAATATACATATCACACCGGCATGTGGGAGCATTATTGTTTGGCGATGGAAGCGCTCCAGGAGCTTCCCGAACCTCCGTCTTTTCTTAAGCACTTACTGCATTACAACATGAACCGGAAAGCATAAGCCAGTTGTCATTAGAGCCATTTGCATTGCTGTCAAACCTTGAACTCCTATCCTCATTATGTTAAAATACGACTATCTTTAATGAGG
This sequence comes from Paenibacillus sp. 3LSP, assembly GCF_032465655.1. Taxonomy (NCBI): domain Bacteria; kingdom Bacillati; phylum Bacillota; class Bacilli; order Caryophanales; family Paenibacillaceae; genus Paenibacillus; species Paenibacillus sp. 3LSP. Next base: position 2,825 of record NZ_JAWDJI010000266.1, read on the forward strand.
GAGCTGAAACGGATGGATATTTCTTGCTAAGAAGATGGAACCGTGATGCGAGCGTCATTCGCATGGTTTATTTCTTATGCAAGAAAGATATCTCATCCTTTCACTCCAATCGTATATTCTGAATCCATCCCCCGATGGCAGGGGAGGATTTTTTGAATATTTTTGGGCTGCAGGAAAGGTATCTTTCTTGCAGTCCATTTTTTTATGCAGGAGGGATGTTGTTCATGTCATTAATTCATGTGAACCATCTAACGTTTGCCTATGAAGGCAGTTACGATAACATTTTTGAGGATGTCAGCTTTCGTATCGATACCGATTGGAAGCTGGGGTTTACCGGGAGGAACGGGCGAGGGAAGACGACCTTTCTACATTTGCTGCTCGGAAAATACGAATACAGCGGACAAATTTCCGCGGATGTCAGCTTCGATTACTTCCCGTTTGAGGTCAAGCATCCGGAGAAGCATACGCTGGATGTCGTAGAGGAAATCGTTCCGTACTATGAGCTGTGGGAGCTCATGCGTGAGCTTTCTTTGCTGCAGGTGTCGGATGATGTGCTGTACCGTCCTTTCGAAACCTTGTCCAATGGGGAGCAGACCAAGGTGATGCTTGCCGCCTTATTTTTGAAGGAGAATCACTTCCTGCTGATCGATGAACCAACGAATCATTTGGACATGGAAGCGCGAGAGCTTGTGGGGGATTATTTAAACCGCAAGAATGGGTTTATCCTGGTTTCTCATGACAGGGCTTTTCTGGATCGTTGTGTGGACCACATCCTGTCCATCAACAAGACGAACATTGAGATTCAGAAGGGCAATTTCTCGGATTGGTGGGAGAATAAACGCCGCCAAGACAACTATGAGTTAGCTGAAAACGAGAGGCTGCAGAAAGACATTAAACGCCTGTCGGAAGCGGCCAAACGGACGAGCAACTGGTCGCATAAGGTAGAAAGCTCGAAAAATGGCACCCGAAATTCCGGCTCCAAGGTAGATAAGGGGTACATCGGTCATAAAGCGGCTAAGATGATGCAACGCTCCAAATCGATTGAGCAACGACAACAGAATGCGATTGAGGAAAAGTCGAAGCTGCTCAAAAATATCGAAACCTCGGAAAGCTTAAAAATCGCCCAGTTGCCTTACCATAAAACACAGCTTGCCGAATTCGACCGTGTTTCGATCTACTACGGTGAGAAGCAGGTGTGCCAAGAGATCAGCTTTACGATCGAACGAGGCGACCGCATTGTGCTGACGGGCCGCAACGGCTCCGGGAAATCAAGCATTCTGAAGCTGCTTTGCGGGGAGGACATCTCTTATTTCGGTACGGTACGCCAAGGAAGCCAATTGAAGATCTCCTATGTGTCCCAACAAACCTCGTGGCTGCAGGGGAATTTAACCGATTTTGCCAGAGAGCATGAAATTGATGAAAGCTTGTTTAAGGCTATTTTGCGGAAATTAGACTTCTCCAGACTGCAGTTTGAGAAGGATATGGCGGATTACAGCGGGGGACAGAAGAAGAAGGTGCTCATCGCCAAAAGCCTCTGCGAAAAAGCGCATTTGCTGGTCTGGGACGAACCGCTGAATTTCATTGACGTGATCTCGCGCATGCAGATCGAAGACTTGCTGATGAGCTATGAGCCGACGATCTTGTTTGTAGAGCATGACCGCGAGTTTTGCGAGCGAATTGCGACCAAACACGTACAACTCTAAAGAAAGACTTTCACAACCGCGTTCATCGCGGTTTTTTTAACATTATAGAATTTATAAAATTTCGGGGTGGGAGAGGCCTTCCGCCTCGTTT
>NZ_JAWDJI010000267.1:0-18191 GCF_032465655.1 Paenibacillus sp. 3LSP
AGATTCATTTTACCCGATTCTCGGTTCTCCATGTCTACTTTTTAGTCTAGCAGCAGTTTCCGTCAACCTCCCTGTCCCTCATCGAGATTACTCGTGCTCCATCATCGCTTCTTGTTTCGTTCGATGCACCGTGCCAAATTTATGGTGCGGCGGGGCATAAATGACATACACCTTCAGCGGCTCATTGCCGGTGTTGATGATGTTGTGCCACGTGCCCGCGGGGATGAAGACCGCGTCGTCTTCACGGATGTTTCGTACGAAGGTGAGGTGATCCGCACGATCGCCCATTTGCGCAACGCCTCGACCTTCTTCCACGCGTACAAACTGATCCGTATCCGGGTGAACCTCCAAGCCGATATCTTCACCGACCGGAATGCTCATCAAAGTGACCTGAAAATATTTGCCCGTCCAGAGAGCGGTCCGGAAGTTCCGGTTATGCTCGGCGGCATCGCTGATATTGATGACAAACGGCTGTTGCCCGTAATCTTGAAGGGGCTGCCGATCCCAAGATCCCTCTTGCAAAGGAGACGAATCGTATTCAGGATAGATCGGGCTGGGCTCGATATAGTCAGGATAGCGGGCAGGTTGATAGGCCGGCGGATTGGAATATCCGTAAGCGAAATAAGGCTGAGGATAGATGTAAGGATCATACGGAGCGGCGTACGACAAGCCGGGGTACGGTCCGGGAACATAACTCATGTCTGACATAACCTCCAAGTTTTTTTTCCATCATATGCCCATTTCTTGCTCCTGTGCTTGTATAAAATTGAGTCAATTCTACTAATGCATTCATCTAAGAATCTTCTTTCTCTCTAACATAGAATAGAACATACCTTAGCAAAGGGGAGAGATGGTATGGCAAAAACACTTTTGGATTACAACTCGACGGTTGTGACTCCGATTACCAATGGTGTTAACATTCCGATTCCGATTGCAGGGGGCGTACAGATTGCAGGGGTTTCGGTATTCCTGGATCCCGCAGATCCAGCGTCCTTGACTAACCGTGTTGAGTTGAAGGCAACAATTGGCGTTGAAGCGCAGCTGGATACGCCGAACATCCTGGTGCGTATCTGGAGAGCAGGCACCGAAATCTTCTATGGACTGGTAGAAATCGAGGACGCCTTCAACGATTGGGGCCTTATCAATGTACACATGGTTGAGCATGCCCCGCTTGGAGTCCAAAACTATCAATTGATCGTAGAAAATCAGGATAATAACAGCTCCGCCAGAGTTGTAGGACCGGTCGTATTCTCAGCGATGGCGATCGGCGGATAATCCTCTTCTTTCATGAAAGATCCCCTCGCGGTGCGACCGGAGGGGATTTTCTTGATTGTGACATTATTGGCGAGTATTGATGTTATCGGTTTTTAGGTTCCCTTCGTTTTGAATTGTTGTTTTCACAACCAAGTCCATTCTCAGACGGGGAAAATATTCCGACCGCCAATGGGCGAGCTGTTCCCTCGGGATTTTGTTCCGGAAATATTGGCCTACGCCCAAGATGTCCGCTTCATGCTGTTGCATGGACTTTATCATTCTTCTGAAACGTTCAGTCAACTGGGACTCGAGCTCATCCTTGATTGTATCGAGAGAAGGATTCCCGCGGGTTTCCAGGATCGACACCTTCAGATGGATCTGGCTGCGAATGTACGGTGCTCCGTTTTTCAGTGTAACGTGATGCTTCATGGAGTTGTCCAGGATAATCACGCTGGCGTGGTTCATGACCTCAATTCGGCCATGTGCGCTTCGCTCATTAAACGCATTGAACAGCAGGGTTTCATCCGCCGAAATTTGCCCGACCATCCGGCCATGCTGGATGATGGCAGTGCCGGCGTTCTCGATGATTGTGCTTGTTCCTGATCGAATGAGCGGAATCCCGATGTCCCGGGTGTAAGAATGGATGCTGCGAAAGATTTCCCAGATTCGCGAGACCGCGACGGTTGGGCTTAGACCGGCATTTTTCTCGAAGAAGTTGTACAACACGGTTTGATCGGTTTCTGTCTCTTTATGCAAATGATCAAAGAATTTGCCTATATCCTCATCGCAAATGGCAACCAATGCTTTGGCTGAAATTTCACGGGAACGGATGAAGCTGGAGACGCTGTCGGCTAACCCTTCCTCGGCATATTTTCGTTCAAAGACAATGACTTTTAAATGCAGCAAATCCACGCGGGATTCCATATTTGAGCTAATCTCATCAACGATCTCGGTAATCGTCTGCCCCGTTCGTGTCACGAGCATAGATTTAGTCCCATCTTGGCCCGATTCGGGAATCATAAGAAATACTTTGTACATGGAATCTACCCGGGAGATCCCCATGACGATGGGTAAGGAACGGTGATTGATATCTCGGTTATCCCAGCATCCGCTTAGCACGAAGAGGCAGCAGATGGCCAGTACCATTTTTAGCAGAAGCAGACGGGTCTTCATACGGCAGCCGCTGCCTTCCGTCGGGAAATCCATCCCAGAATATAGATCGAAAACGGAATGACGAGGTAATTATAGGCATGCAGCCAGGCATTCACATCAAAAAGGAAATCAACTTCCCGCAAATCTCGAATTTTGATGCCGAAGATGAAGATCAGCAGGTAGAGCGCGATGACGATGTAGGGCGTCCGGACGGTTTTCGGCAGACAACGCTTCAAGATCTCAGTATTGACCCAAACCGTCAAGGATACAAACAACATGAAGAACGTGACGGTGCAGAGCAAGAAGAACATCGTGATGCGGTCAAACATCAGCCAAGTAATATCAATGGTATCCACTGCGGTGATGAAAGGGAAATAGAACTTGGCCGCCGTATCCTCCCCAAAGGTTAACACCGGAATGTACACCGTAATCAAATAGAACGGAACAAGGGTAATGCTCCACCACAAGATTTTTTTACGGTTATACCGTATGCTGGGCTGGATGAATCCGAGATACATAAACCCACAGGCAAATGTAGACTCCATGTACTTGGGGTTGGTAAGGAACGAAAAATCGTTGCTCCATAAGGGGAAGACGTAATGCCAATCGACATTCTGAAACGCCATGCATAATACAAAGATAATCAGAGGGAAAAAGATCACCCCCATAAGGACGCCGGTACGAAAAAGGGCGTGGATGTCCAAGGAAGAGATGAAGGCCGAAATGATCGCAATGAGCAGCATGGTTGCCCATAACGGGGTGTAGGACAGAAACACGAGGGAGATCGTTTCCGCATACGCCCGAACCGTCACGGAGGCTAGCATAGACAAGTAAACGAATAGGGGCAACAGGAAGATCGCGGTAAGGAGCTTCCCATACTGGAGATAGATATCCATCAGGTTCTGGCCTTCAAAGCGGCTTAATCCCTTGGTATAGATGTAGATCAAAAACCAATGTAGCAGAAAGCCCAATAGGATCGAGATCCAGTGGGCTTCCTTCGTGCAGTCTATGATGGTCGTAGGGAAGATAAAGAAAACGATCCCGAGGTGAATCAGGATATGGACGATGATAACTTGAATACTTCTATCCACTCGAATCATCCTTTGGTTTAAAGAAGTGTAAGTAAGGAATGCCGTAGGTGGTCGCACTGGCAAAATAAGCGCAGAGGATAACCAAGCCGGACATAATCCCAAGAATGCCAAATAGGGCAGCCAAGATTAACGTGAGATATTTGTACAGACGCAGGGGCAACGAGTTCTGAAATCCTACCACGGTCGAGTTGGCAATACTGGTTGCCGCCAAGATAATGATCAGCAGGCTGCTGACCAATCTGGCTTGAACGACGGCTTGTCCTAAAATAATCCCTCCAACGACCGTAAGTGTAGGGCCGATGCTCTTGGGCAGTCGGACACTGGCAACGATGATAAGCTCCAGCACAATTAACAGCAGCATGGTCTCTATGAATGCCGGGTACGGTACACCGGATCGGCTCTCGGCAATCGTAAGCGCCAGTTCAATCCGCAGTACCTCCGGGTTCACGGAGACGAGCGCAACATAGAGTGCAGGGATAATCAGGTCGATGAGGATGCCAGCCAAGCGTAGCCCCCGAATGATATACATGAACATAGCCGAGTAATTCCGGTCATTCTCCATCATGAAGATATCGCTGACTAAAGCCGGTAAAATCAAGGCAAGCGGTAACCGATCGATAAAAAGAAGAAGACGGCCTTGCCGGAGCGCATAGGCAGCCTCAATCGGCAACTCGGTTGTGTAGAATTTCGGCAAGGCGCTCCACGGATGGAAGCCAAGTGATTTGGAGAGACGTTGCACATTATAGATATCTTGGTGCTTGTTCGCCTCAAGGCGCTCCTTCACTTCTCGGAGCAGATCCGGCTTCACTTGACCTTCCAAGTACATCAGGGTTATTTTTCGAGGCGTGTTCTTTCCGGTAAGGTACATCTTCGTACATAACTTTTCTGTGTTTAATTCCTTCTTCATAAGTCCTACATTGGTAAGGAGGTCATCGCTGAAGGCGCTGGCCGCACCTTGCAGTACGTTCTCATTGATCGGCTGTTCGATCCCGCGGTGCAAGGTAACGGGAACCGGCAAGACCTGCAGGTACACTTTAGGATCCGGACAGGAGACAATCAAGCTGCCGCTCGTCAAAGCGGAATACAAGGTATCTTCGTTAGGTTCCGAGAGGACTTGGCCAATATGGGCTAATACCGACAAGAAGGCAATTGGATCTTGGCTCCCGTTCCAATCCGCCTCTCGGAGGGAGGTCTGCAGATTCGCCCAAGTTCTCGGCAGATCGATCAATGACTTGAATCCCATGACGCGAACTGGTCGTCCAGCCCATATATGCTCTTCGATAAAAAAATCGCCGTCCTGCTCAAAACGGCTGCGAATGCGGTCCACAAGTTCCATTGCCAATCCTCTTTCTCTTTAAATCGTCTCAATGGAAGTGTTTGCTGGAAAGGATGGAAATATGTACGTTGATAGAAAAACACCGCCAAGGAAATGACGGTGTGCTCCATGCTGAATACCCGGAAGCTGTAGCTTCCGGGTCGTCCGTCTCCCAAACGGATGGCTAACGGTGTTCAATCAAGTCGATGGTACCCAACACAATATGGGCCAAACCAAAGCCAAGCGCACCGGTAGCGGCAAGCTTATACTTGCTTCCAAGCAGTGTTGCGGCCGAAGCGGATACTACAGCTCCAAGAACGGTAGGAATCAAACCTTCGCGCATTTCATACACCCCTTTGGATTGTTTGGAAAGACAGCCTTATTCTAAGCAAAACAGGCACCGGCTATGCGCGCCAATGCCTGCTTCGTATTGTTATCCAAGCCTTCATATACACGTGAAGACCGGCCTTATTGTCCCTGCTCCGACTACAACAAACTGCCTGTTTCTAAAACAACAAATGCCCTACCTCTCATTTGTCCTTGCGGCTCCGATGACCGCGCCAGTGTGAATCAGAAAAACGTCCAAATTCTTACTTTGATTGGGTCATTCAAATAAGGAATTTCATACCGAACGGTATAAGGAGAGTTATAATCTTCTGAGGAACTGCAACGTGGTTATAACAACTAATTAATTATTATACTTGAATTAACCCAAAAAAGCAATGCATATATTTAGAGGGCTTTTTTAAGTGATGATTTTGTGAAACCCGGGGAAAACCGAAGAACGTGAGATATTTGTCACACTAGAGGAGGGAAGGCACCATGTATAATGAGGTCATCTAAGATTTATATAATCAAAAAATAAGGGAGTTAGCCATGAAACGCGGAGATATCCTGTTGATCGGAGCCATCGTCGTGATTGCTTTGGCCTTCTTGGTTCCGAGATGGTTTGGTGATTCAAGTGAAAACAATCACAATAATGTGAGTCAGGTTGCGAGAATCACAGTGGATGGGAAGCTGTTTAAGACGGTGCAATTGACCGGAGAAGAACAGACGGTGGACATTAAAACGGAGTATGGCTACAACATTTTGAAGGTACATGACTACGGGATTGAAATGATCGACGCTGACTGCCCGGATAAAGTGTGTCTGACCTTCGGATTTATTGACCGGAACGGCGGGACGATTGTTTGCCTGCCACATAAGTTGATGGTTGAAGTGGTAGCTACAGAAGGGGGCGACGGAGTTGATGCAATCCTTTAATGAGTCATCAAGCCTGATGTTAAAAAGAACGGTGATCGTCGCGATATTCGCGGCAGTGGCGGTCGTTCTCAGCTTGGTAGAGTCTCTGATTCCCGTGAACATGAGCGTGCCTGGGGCGAAGCTTGGGCTGGCGAATATCATGGTGCTGACTTGCCTTTATTTTCTCAGGGCCCGGGACGCCTTCATGATGGTGCTGTTAAAGACGCTGCTCACGGCGTTTATTTTCGGGACCTTTTCCAGCTTTCTGTTCAGTATTATGGGGGCGTTGTTCAGCTTTGCGGCGATGTGGTTTCTGCTGCTGATTGGGCGCAGACGGCTAAGCGTTATCGGGATTAGCATCGTTGGGGGGATTGCCCATAATATCGGGCAATTGACCGCCGCTGCTTTGTATTTTAGTACGACGAAAATTTTCTATTATTTACCGATGTTGCTCATCATGGGAGTTCTGACCGGGATCGCCGTTGGGATTGCCGTGAGATATTTGATTCCGTCGTTGTCGAAGCTGTCTTTGTTTGAAGGTTTTTTAGCGGAAACGGCATAAGCCGGAGGGGCTTCACACGACGTACACCTTAAGGGGAGAGAGAAATGGGAGAAACCGGATTCGCATATGAGCTGACGGAGGTTTCCTTCGCCTATCACCCGGAGCATCCTGTGCTTCATGATGTTACGCTTAGCATCCCTTCGGGCAGCTGGGTGTCGTTGGTGGGGCCGAACGGCTGCGGCAAATCCACGCTGGCAAAGCTGCTGGGCGGTTTGTTGGGGGCTAACCATGGCGCAATATATGTACAAGGAACGAAGCTGGATCGGGATACGTTGACTTCGCTGCGTCCCCGCATCGGAATGGTGTTTCAAAACCCGGACAACCAATTTATTGGCGCCACGGTCGAAGAGGACATTGCCTTTGGCTTAGAGGGGCGTAATCTACCGCGAGAAGTCATGGTAGGGCGCGTAAAGGAATATGCGGATAAACTGCACATCGGCCATCTGCTGTCCAAGCATCCCTCGGAGTTGTCGGGAGGACAAAAACAGCGGGTGGCCGTCGCTTCCATCTTGGCGATGGAGCCGGACATCGTCATCTTTGATGAGGCCTCCTCGATGTTGGACGAGAAAGCCCGGGGCGAGCTGCTTGCCATCCTGCAGGACATGAAGCAGAGCGGACGTTACACGATGGTCTCGATTACGCATGACGCCGACGAGATTATGGCTTCGGATCGGGCGATCGTGCTGGGGGACGGAACGGTCGCTGCTGACCTGGAGCCAGGCGAGCTGTTTGGGGATGAAGCCCTGCTGGTAAATTGCCGGCTGATCGCTCCTTATCGGATTCGGCTGCAACAGGAGCTGAGGCGGCGAGGCGTGACGCTTCCTGCGGGCTTTGAACCAGTTGGTGAAGAGGAGGCGAATCTTTAATGGCGATACAGTTCGAGCAAGTCAGCTTCGCTTATGATGAGCGCAGCCTATGGCGGCACCATGCGTTGCAGGAGGTCGACCTCTACCTGTCGGACGGCGTATTTGCCGGAATTGCCGGGGCTTCCGGCTCGGGCAAATCGACGTTGATGCAGCATTTGAACGGCATTTTGAAGCCGACGGGCGGGAAGGTGCACGTTCTGGACGTAACGATGGAAGCTGGCGGCAAGGCACCGCCGCTGCGCGAGCTGCGGAGGCGGGTGGGGCTCGTCTTCCAGTTCCCGGAGCAGCAGTTGTTCGAGGACACGGTGGAGAAGGACCTCTGCTTTGGTCCGCTGAATTTTGGCTGCTCCTTAGACGAAGCCAAGGCGCGAGCCCGCCGCGCGCTGGCCCTGGTCGGGCTGGACGACACCTTCCTTAGCCGCAATCCGCTCCGCTTGAGCGGGGGCCAGATGCGCAAAGTGGCGATTGCCTCAGTGCTGGCGATGGAGCCGGATGTGATCGCGCTGGATGAGCCGACAGCGACGCTGGATCCGCAGAGCCGTGCCGAATTGGCGGCAATGCTGTCACGGCTGCACCGTGAAGAGGGGAAGACGGTGATCGTGGTCACGCACCGGATGGAGGAAATCCTTCCGTTCGCAGAGCAATGGATCGTGATGAAAGACGGTCGGAAATCGTTCCAAGGCAGTGCGGCAGAGCTGGTCCAGGAGGCTTCACGGTTGGAGGCCGAGGGGCTCGCGATCCCCGCGTGTATCCGTTATTGGAATCAAGCGGCAGCCATGTTCGGTCTGACGGGGGAGCCGCCGTGTTTGACGGCGGAGGCATTGGCCGAGCGGTTGGCTCGGTTGTTGAGCGATGAGTCTGGAGCGGATCGGTCAGAGGAGCAGCCTGAGCTTGTCGGGCGATCGGAAGAACGGGGGGCGTCAGCGGGTGCGTTGGTGGAAGGCCATGTGTTGGAGGAGCTTCCCGTACCGGCCTCGTTGTCCGTGGATCAGCCCGTTCCGGCCGGGCGGCTCAAGCCGATCCTTTCCGGCGTTTCAGGGGAAGGAGGCAACGGACATGCGAAATAAGCTGCTGTTCGGACGCAGTATTGATACCGGCTCTTGGGTGCATGCAGTGGATCCCCGGGCCAAGTTGACCGGGATGATGCTGTACTTGATCACGATCGTAGCCGTTGGCTCTTGGCCTGCTTTGGCGGTGGCTGCGGTGTTTTCGGTTGCCTATATGCTGTCGACCAAGATCCCGCTGAAATATTATTTGAAGGCGGCCAAACCGCTGTGGGTGCTGATGGTGTTCATCTTCATCGTTCAGTGCTTCACGGTAGAGTCGGGGGAAGCGCTTTGGTCTATCGGCTCCTGGACCCTGTACAGCGGCGGAGTCAGCAGCGGACTCATCGCGGCCTCCCGGATGGGGCTGCTGGTATCATTCACGGCGATCCTGACGTTTACGACAACGCCAGGGGTGTTGAATCAAGGATTGAGCGGGGTGCTGAAGCCTCTCAAACGCCTTGGCCTCTCGTCCGAGCGATTGACGCTGATGATGAGCATTGCGCTGCGCTTTATCCCCACGATTTTGGAGGAAACGCACAAGATTCTTAAAGCGCAGGCGTCGCGCGGTGCGGACCTGAAGGAGCTGCCATGGAAGGAGAAGGGGCGCATGCTGGTCTCGCTTCTTGTGCCGGTGACAGTCAGCGCCTTCCGCCGGGCGGAAGAGCTTGTATTGTCCATGGAGTCCCGGGGCTACACGTTAGGCGCACCGCGTTCGGAATACCACTTGTTGGTCTGGAGAAGTCGGGACACTTGGTTTGTCTTGTCCTATGTGGTTCTGGCTGCAACGGTTGTGGTCTATCGGTTGATTTGAACTACCAATGCAAGACTGTCCGTGAGTCATTCATGTAGATAGAGTTGGATGGGATAGGTTGATAGGTTGGACATCTAAATCATGTGAGGGGGAAACGGCTGTGGCACGTTTTTTTAATGGCAAAGAAGTGGAGCTGCTGGCGCCTACGGGGACGTTCGAGATTTTCAAACAAGTCATTGTTGAGAATTGTGATGCGGTGTATTTCGGAGGGCCTAACCTGAATATGCGCCTGATGCGCAAAGGATTTAATTTTAGCCTGGAGGAAATTACGGAAGCTGTCCAGATTGCGCATGGACTTGGCAAAAAAGCCTACGTCACCGTCAACAATTTGCTGAATGAAGGCGAGTTGGAGGAGGCGCGGGCCTATTTGCGTTTCCTGGAATCGGCGGGACCGGATGCGATCATTGTCCAGGATTTTGCGGTGCTGAAGCTGATCCGGGAGATGAACTTGAAGTTAAACGTGCACTCCTCCGTCATGATGAACGTGCACAACGTGGAGATGGTCCGCGCTTTACAGGAGCTTGGGGTGACTCGCGTCGTCACTTCGCGGGAAATGGACCTTATGACAACTCGCTATCTTCAACAAGCGACCGGTATGGAGCTGGAGTACTTTGTGCATGGGGATATGTGCTCGGTGCATGGGGCGAACTGTTACTTCAGTTCGGCGGTATTCGGGATGAGCAGTAACCGGGGCAAATGCCTGAAGCCGTGCCGCTGGGATTATCGTGTAAAAAAAGACGGCAACGTCTATCCGGCGGAATACCCGTTGGCGGTTAAAGACATGTTCATGTACGAGCATATCCCAGAGCTGATTCATGGCGGGATCACTTCCTTCAAAATCGAAGGCCGCATGCGGGATGCCGCCTTCGTGGTGATGCTGGTGAAGGCGTATGGCGACGCGATTGACCGTTATATTAACGATCCGGTAGGCTTTGAACGCAACCGGGATACCAAGCTGCTTTATGATCATCGCAAGCGGGATTTTTCAACAGCCTATGCGTTTGGCCGACCGGGATTGTCCAACATCAACCGGCGTTACGAAGGAACAGGGAAGTTCTATAGCACAGGTAAAGTGTTCAGTACGCCAACGGAGGAACGGGAGCTCAGCGACAAACGGGTTGCTGTGATTCGCGAGACACTGGCGGAGGTGGGAGAAGAGAAGGGAACGGTGCAGGAGAATCACGCGGCTCCTGGCGTCTCCGTGCACGTGAATAACGTGGCTCAGGCCAAGGCTGCGCTGGAAGCGGGAGCTGACCATCTTTATCTCTCCGGCGACGTTTTTGAGCCGGATCGTCCGTTTACGAAGCAGGATGTGAAGGAACTGGCGGCAGTCAAAGGGAATGCGAAGCTTTATCTGAGCCTGCCGCGGATGATGACGGAACTGCATTTTGAAATGTATGACGGATTGTTGTCGGGCGAACGGTTGCCGATTGACGGCGTGATGGTGACAAATCTGGGCGCAATTCGGAAATTTGCCGATAAAGGGTACCCGCTGGTCGGGGATTTCAATCTGAACGTCTACAATCAGCTCGCGGCTGAGTTTTACCGGGAGCAGGGCGTCAGCCGGCTTACGGCCTCGATGGAGCTGCCGCTGAAGGAGCTGGCCGCGCTGCTGGCGCATGCCCCAGGCCCGCTGGAGGCCATCGTTCACGGCACACCGGCGATCATGTACATGGAGCATGACTTATACGAAAACGCCGAAGTGTTCCAAGCCATTGGCGAGGAAGACAATCACTTCGTGGATAACAGCATTCTCGTGCTAAAAACCGATAAAGGCGAAAATCCGGTTTACCGGGATGTGCATGGCCGCAACCATCTGATGTTGGCGAAAGAACTCTGTTTGTTGCCCGCGGTGAAGGAGTTGCTTGCGGCGGGACTCTCTGTCTTCCGCATCGAAGGGGCAACCTACCGCCCAGAACAGCTGGCCGAAATCGTGCGCACCTATAAGGCGGCGCTGGCGGATCCTGCAGCGGCCGGGTCGTTGTTTGCCGCGATGAAGCCGGTTTATGCCGGCTATACGCTGGGCGCGTTGCAGTTTGACGGCGGCAGAGCGAGCGGGGCAGCGGGTGCCGGAGCGGAGGCAGCCTCGACTCCCGAAGGCTCTGTCAAGGAAGAGGGCGTGGAAGTACGGGCTGAAGTGGCTGCAGGTGTGAAGTAGGAGTGGGAGCAAGAGCAGGAGTGCAAGCCTAGTTGGGGGAAAGGAAGCGAAAGAACATGTCAAATTACATCGGACCGGACGAAGTGATCAAGAAACGGCAGCAATATTTTTATCCTTGCACCATCCATTTCTATCGAAATCCGCCGCAGTTGGTGAAAGGGGAAATGCAGTATTTGTACGGTCATGACGGGAAGCGGTATACGGACTTTTTTGCCGGCGTCTCCGTTGTGGCCAGCGGGCACTGCAATCCAGAGATTGCGGAACGGACGGCCGAGCAGCTGCGGATGCTGCAACACACGTCCACGATCTATTTGACGCAGCCGAATGTGGATTTGGCGGAGCGGCTGGCGGACGTGCTGCCGGGGAATCTGCGCCGCACCTTCTTCGTGAACAGCGGCTCGGAGGCGAATGAAGGCGCCTTGCTGCTGGCTCGCATGCATACGGGGCGGCGGGGCTTCCTGGCGCTGGAGCAAGGGCTCCACGGCCGGACGTATTTGACGATGAGTGTGACCGGGCTGGCGATGTGGCGGACGGATCCACAGCTGGCGCATGACACGGATGTCACGTTTATCCCCCGGCCGTATGAGCGCGGGCTCAGCGCCGATGAGGCGGCACGCCGTTCCATCGCCGCGCTGGAGGCTGCGCTGGCGGAGAAGGGCGGCGAGATCGCGGCAATGATCGCCGAGCCGATCCAGGGGAACGCCGGCATCGTCGCGCCGGCGGACTGGTATTTCGCTGAAGCGAAGCGGCTGCTGGAGCAGCACGGCGTGCTGCTCATCGCCGATGAGATTCAGACCGGCTTCGGCCGAACGGGCCGTATGTTCGCTATGGACCGTTACGGCGTCACGCCGGACATCCTGACGATGGCCAAGGCGCTGGGCAGCGGCATTCCGGTGGCGGGCTTCGCCACCACGGACGAGATCGCTGCCAGCCTGAACCGGCCATCCGCCTCCACGTTCGGCGGCAACCCGGTCTCGTCCGTGACCGCGCTCGCGGTCCTGGACTACATCGAGGCGCATCGCCTGCCGGAGCGGGCCGAGCGCCTCGGTGAGCTGCTGCGCGGCGGCCTCCTGCGCCTCGCCGCGCGGTTCCCACAGCACGTCTCCGACGTGCGCGGCGCAGGGCTGATGCTCGGCGCAGAGCTGTGCGCCGAGGAGCCCGCCCGCGGCGCGAAGCTCACCGACGACGTGCTGGAAGCGATGCTGGACCGCGGCTATATCATCGGCAAGAACGGCGTGAACCGCAACGTTCTGGCCTTCCAACCGCCGCTGGTCATCGACGAGGCCGACGTGCGCGGCATGCTGGACGCGCTGGAGGCTTCGCTGGCGGAGCTGGTGTAACCCAGCTCCGCCAGCAGATGCGTTAGGCGGCAGTAGTGGGTGTGCCGCCTAAACGACAGGGGCTCCGCTTGCATAGCATGCCGCTGCCTAAGCGTCAGACGCGCCGCGCAGCCACAGGCGCCCCCAGCGCCGGCAGGCACCTCAGCGCTTGCAGGCACCTCAGCGCCTGCCGGCACTTCCGGCGTCGGCCAGGGGTCCCAGCGCTCGCCAGCGTCCCAGCTTTGCTGCGTGAGGGGCCCAACGGGCACTCGCGCACGCAAAGGCCGCCCATGGTGACGCCGGCCCCTGGTCAATAACGGTAAAATTGACCGTTATTTTTCGGCGTACCGGCGATTTACGTGAAATAGCGGTAAATGATACCGCTAATTTTACGATTGGCGGCCGTTTTGGCGGAATATGCGGAAAATAAGAGTACTTTTTACCGTTATTTTGCTGGAAACAGGCCGATGGGCCGAAAATAAAGGTACTTATTAACGTTAATGAGACGGTCAGCCATGGGAGGGACGTCTGCTGAGTGAGAGACGTCTGTCGAGTGAGATACGTCTGCCGAGAGCGGGGAGACGTGGCCTGACCGCCTGTCGCGCCGTCAGAAACGTGCGCTGGGAGTAGCACCCTGTCCGGCGAGGCTTGTGGTCCTCTAGCTGCACATGCTGTCCCGCTGCGTCGGGGCATGCCTGACGGACTGGACTCGCTAGCATGAAGGAGCACTTATATTAACAGTGCACGTTACGCTACGTGTTTTTTAGATGAGGAGAGTGACTATCGATGGAAATAGCCCGCAAAATCGGCACCAAAATTCGGTTGTACAGCGAATTGGTGATGTTTTCGCACACGTTGTTTTCGCTGCCCTTTGCGATCATCTCGATGATTTGGGCGGCAGAGGGATTCCCTTCATGGCACGTGATGCTGTGGGGACTGATCGCCTTGATCGGCGCCCGAAACGGGGCGAACGCCTTTAACCGCGTCGTCGACCGCGTTTTTGACGCGCAAAATCCACGCACCGCGCATCGTCACCTGCCGCAAAAGCTACTCGACGCCAAGGAGGTGCTGGTGTTCGTTGTGGTGAACTATGCGATCTTTATTTTTGCTGCAGGCATGTTAAATCCTTTGTGCTTGATCTTGTCGCCGGTGGCCATTTTCCTGATCTCTTCCTATTCTTATACCAAACGGTTTACGTACTTGAGCCATCTGTACCTGGGCTTTACGATTGCTTCGGCCCCCATCGGCGCCTGGTTTGCGGTTACCGGCCAATTTGCCTTTACGCCGTTTGTCCTCGGCACTGTAGTGATGCTGTGGATTGCCGGCTTCGATATTATCTACGGCTCCCAGGATATTGAATTTGACCGCAATCACGGACTCTGGTCGATCCCTAGCGCGTTTGGGCTCAAGAACGGTCTGCGGATCGCAGCCGGCCTGCATGCGATTATGGTGCTGCTGCTGATTGCTTTAATCCCGATTCGCCACCTGAGCTGGCTTTATATTACGGGGATTATCATCGCGATCCTGCTGCTAATGACGGAGCACAAAATCATTAAGCCGTCGAACTGGAAACGGATGAATGTGGCCTCGTACAATTTGAACCAGGTCATCAGCATGGTGATTCTGTTCTTTACGCTAGGGGATTACTTCCTCCTGTGAAATGGTCGCTGAATACAGAGCAACAGACGCTTTAATACACAAAAAAGCACGAACCATAAGGGATAAGCTTCCTTGAGGTTCGTGCTTATTTTTATTTCTCCCGCCCGCTGAAATACTCCAGCAGCGCTTGCAGATCCCGGTGCGCCGGGTAATGGCTGAGCCGGTGAATAATATCCTGCGCTTCAGCAAGATATTGGCGGCTGAGCGCTTCGGTTTGCTCCAGCGCGCCGCTGGCTTGAATCGCCGCGACGACGGCGTCCACTTCTTCGGCAGGGCTGTCTGCCGAGATAGCCCGGATCGTCGGGGCAAGGGTTTCGTCCTGCAACGCGAACAGGACGGGCAAGGTCACTTGGCCGCTGCGCAGGTCGCTGCCAGCCGGCTTGCCTAGCTTCTCCGCCGATTGGGTGAAATCGAGCACGTCGTCACGGATTTGGAACGACATGCCCAGCTTTTCACCAAAGCGATACAGCAGCTCGGCCGTTTCCGTATCCGCTCCGGCGGCCTTAGCGCCGATTTGCAGGCAAGTGGCCATCAGTTGTGCGGTTTTATTTTTCGATTTCTCCAAGTATTCGTCGATCGTCACGTCATAGTCGAATAAGTGAGCAAGCTGCTGATATTCTCCGAGACATAGCTTGGTTGTGGCTAGAGAGGAGAGGTCGTACACGAATTTCTCTTGTTCCGCCGAATAGACGGAGATCAGCTCGATGACCCTCGCTGACATATAATTGCCTACATGCAGTGCACCGCTCACGCCCAGCTTGATATGCATCGCTTTCTGGCCGCGCCGCATGGGGGAATCATCGATAATATCGTCATGAATCAGTGAAGCGGCGTGGATGAATTCTGCAGCACCGGCGAGCCGCCAGACCTTCTTCTCATCGGGATCAGGGCCGAAGCGGCTGCCGACGATCACCATCAAGGGGCGAATTCGTTTGCCGCCAGAACGAATCAATTCGATGATAGCTTTGGCCAATTGGGAGGAACGAGGGACGTCGCGATCATATTTGACCATGTTCTCAATTTCCCGATCGACAGTTTTTAAGGGGATGTTCAGTGTTTCCTCAAGCTTCATGTCGCTTCCCTCCTAAACTTGGGCTGGCAGTCATGGACACCGGTGCCGAGTATTTTGCAGGGCATCCGAAATCTCACAGGCATTCTCCGTCCACGGCCGTCTACATCGCCTGGCTGGCGGTGCTGCGGTTGTTGTCCAGCTGCAGGAACCGTTCCCAGGCTTTGAGCAAGCGCTCGTCTTCCGGATGACCTTGGGCGCGTTTGATTTGGAGTTGTTTGATGATCGGAGCGAGATGCCCAAGCAGATTGAATTCTTCCCACTTCAGGCAAAGCTCGACGTAAAAGCTGTATAGATAGTCGCCATCCAACACTTTGCGGGTTAACGTCTCGCCGGGGGCGAGGGAGCTGCATTCACTATGGCGTTGAAGGGCAAGCTTGATTGCGATGTAAATGGATAACAGACGGCGTTGGCGTACCTGCGGCATGTCGTATTGCTCCAGCAAGGTAGCCAGGGGTGCCGCTTCAGGATAGGGTAAATCTACAATAATGCCGGTTTCGGGCGATAATTCGCCCTGCAATAAGCGATAAGCGTCTTCGATAAGCTTCGGATTCATAAGGACACACACTCCTTAAAGAGGTAGTTCAAAAAAGTCATCAGTTGATTACGAACCAACAATAGGCAGCGTATCCGGTGCTGAATCCTGACTTTTTTGAACCTTCGCCTAAATGCAGGCAGGCTTGCAGGGGATCCTCACACCGATGTCGGCAAAAGGATAAAAATGAGAGTAATGTACGCTTGAGGGCGCACATTACTCCAGTTCAAAGTTGCATAAAGAGCTGCGATTATTCCGTGTATAGGTACCATCTTCGTACGAACGGGATTCGTTTCCATTGTTTCTTGAGCCAAGGAAGTACATAGTAATCCAGGCCAAATGTGCTGCCCGATCCGCCGATCAATGCGACGCCTGCGGTCATGTACCACAGCATTTCCGTCGAGGCCATGCTGGAAGACCAGATCATGACGCCGAGAGCGACGGTGGCTGCCGAAGCGACAGCGGTGAACAGGCCAACGATGATCATGATGCCAAGGGCGATTTCCGCAAACACCATAAAGAACTGGAACACAGTTGCTAGAGCGGTATATCCGCCATCCGAGGTGTAGAAGAAGACATCCATAAACCAGCTGACGATGCTCTTGATAAATCCAGGTACCGGCAAAGCCGTAACTGCGGTCGAGGCGCTTTCTACGGCTGAAGCTGCCGCTTGAGCATCGACGGTCTTCGTCACTTCACTAGCTGCTTCACTGGCTGCTGACACAACGTCAGCTTTCGGAGAAGCAGGGATAAGGAAGATGTTCGAAGGGTCTTTCCAAACCTTCGGAAGCTTATCGAGACCTTCTTCCAGCCACTTGTAGCCTACGAAAATCCGCAGCGGCAGGAGCCAGAAGTTCGGCGAACGCTTCGCAAAGTGACCGCCAACGAAGCTTCTGCGATTGTTCACGTGGAAGAATTCATGCATCATATAAGTCCATACTTTCGCAAAACCAGCCACGGTGAACAGGTAATACATATTGATTAAGTGCTTGCAGAACATGGCCATGAAGCCGCTCATCATGAACATTTTGTTTGGCAATCCGACATTCGCTACGCCGTAGCGGCTGCCGATGCAGACCATTGTTCCGTGGAAGCCCGGTTTATAGGACTTCTTCGGTTTGCCATGAACGTCCGCATAAATGTTATGAGCGATGAGTGGACCCGCTTGTTCGGCGTTCTCAACCATCTGCGGTACCGGACGGGTTTCGCCTTCCGGGATGAAGAAGATGTTGTCGCCAACGATATAGACGTTCTCGTGATCGACGCTTTGCAGCTTGTCGTTAGTGACGATCCGCTTGCGGCCTTCTTGCTTCACATCGAGCTTGCCGACGAGCTCAGAGCCTTCAACCCCGGCAGTCCACACGATCGTATCCGCTTCGAGCTCTTTCCCTTCGCCAAGCTGTACGCTGGTTGGGGTAACGCCGGTGATTTTGGCGCTTGTAATGATCTCTACGTTCATTTTGTGCAGACGTTTCGTCGCTTTTTCGATCAATTTATCCGGCAGGATCGGCAGGATTTTCGGAGCCATATCGGCTACGACCAGGCGAACCTCGCTCGGATCGATATAGAACTCTTTGCACAGTTCATCGCGGAATTCAGCCAATTCGCCAACCAGTTCCACGCCGGTAAAGCCGGCGCCGACAACGACAAAGGACAGCATTTTACGGCGTTTTGCCGGATTGCTTACCTTCGCCGCTTCGCTGAACTTGCGACGTACTTGCTCTTTCAGACGCACAGCGTCTTCATAAGACCACAGGGTCAAGGCGTGCTCCTCAGCGCCCGGGATCCCAAAGAAGGTTGGTTTACAGCCGGTACCGATGACGAGGTAATCGTATTTATAAGTCTCTCGTTTGGACCGAAGCTCATTGGCGTTAAAATCAATGGCATCGATGGAATCGAGCACGACATCCACCTTTTGCCCTGCAAAAATCTTCTTCAATTCAATCTTGACAGAATCCTCTGGCGCCCGGTTTGCTGCAACCTCGTGCAGCTCCGTCAGCAGCGTATGATAGGGATTGCGGTCAATCAGTTGGATCTCCACATCTTTGTCTTTTTTGAACAGTTTGGCCAGATGCTTGGAAGTGACTACACCGCCATAACCGCCGCCCAAAA
>NZ_JAWDJI010000268.1:0-40805 GCF_032465655.1 Paenibacillus sp. 3LSP
TCTTTTTGTGTTAGCTTTGTGCTTGCTCGTAGTAGAAAACTGCAAAAGTACAGTTGTTTTTTTGCGAAATGGTGCAAACCGGGCATTTCAGCTCAAAAAGCCTGCACTTTTGCAGTTATTTTACCCAAAACAGCGATTCCAGCTCAAAATAACTGTATTTTTGCAGGAATCGTATCAAAGGGCACACGCGTTGGATCCGAAAATGCTATGATATATAAAAATTCTGATCCTACCGCGTATCGTTCCTTCCGAAAAATACGTTTATACCGTTGAGTAAGCATTCAGCTTATTCCGGGTTGGTCGAAGGCTGGTTTGTAGGACATAACACAAGATGGCTCTTCGAAGAGAGTGCGATCTTACATTACAGAGGGAGGTGGGTTCCGGTGCCAATAGCAGCTAGAGAGCGAGATTCGCGGAGACCTGTGTCTGCACCGTCCCGTTCTGGAGAGGGCAACTTTCATACATGGGTCCAATTGTATGGTAGCGAACTGCGTAACTACTGCCGTTCTATCACCGGTTCCGTGTGGGAAGGGGACGATTTGGCGCAGGATACGTGGCTCAAGATATGGTCGGCGACGCAAGGGAAAGGGGAAAACGTACAACTCACACGAACCTATCTCTACCGTGCAGCCCAACATGCTTGGATTGACCGCAACCGAAAAAGGAAGCTTCCGGCCGAATCGCTCCCCCTGGACGAACAACTGCAAGCGCCGGTTCCAACTGATCCCGCTGCAGTGTGGGCTGCGATGGAGACGTTGGTCATCGAGCTTTCGCCTCTTCAGCGTACCACGCTGTTGATGATTGATATTTTAAAATATACAGCTGGCGAAGCAGCGCAGTTGATTGGGTCGACGGAAGGGGCCGTCAAAGCCGCTTTGCACAGAGCGCGGGTCCGACTGCGGAATGCAGTGGAGGGTTCCAACCGAGCAGTTACAGCGCCCCGGCAGGATAAGGTTCAGTCCATGGAGGAGGACTTCTTACCAGGATCGTTAAGCGACGATGTACTGGTTCTTGCCTACATGGATGCGATTCGCCGAGAAGACGCCGCTGCGCTGGCGATGCTGTATAACGACGCGCGGCCTCAGGATGTGGTTCCGGTAGTCACGCTTCAATCGTACCGTCGCAGCTCTTTACGGAGCAAGGCGGTAGACACTCCTGCGGCCGTTCCGGTGCACAACCATCTGATGTTGATGTCTTACGGTCTTGCCGCCTGATTTTGAAGGAGGGTAAGCCATGAGTTCAGTTATTCCTTACGTCATTGAGCAAACTGCTCGGGGAGAGCGGTCATATGACATTTATTCACGTTTGCTGAAGGATCGGATTGTGTTCCTTGGTTCGGCGATTGATGATCAGGTAGCGAATAGTATAATGGCGCAAATGCTGTTTCTGGCAGCGGAAGATCCAGAGAAAGATATTTACTTCTACATCAACAGTCCAGGCGGTTCGACATCAGCGGGCTTCGCGATCTACGATACGATGCAGTATGTAAAACCTGATGTGCAGACGATCTGCTCCGGGATGGCAGCCTCTTTTGCTGCGATTCTGTTAATGGCCGGGGCCAAAGGCAAACGCTTCGCACTCCCGAACAGCGAAATTATGATTCACCAACCGCATGGTGGTGCCCAAGGGCAGGCCAGCGACATTGCGATCAGTGCCAATCGGATATTGCGAACCCGGTCTGTGCTGAATACCATTGCTGCGGATTGCACTGGTCAACCCTTGGAGCGGATTGAAAAAGACATGGACCGCGATTATTTCATGAGTGCAGACGAAGCGCGCGAGTACGGGATCATCGATCAGGTGATTACGCACAATAAGCGCGTTAGCTGATTGAAGTGCATACCAAGGAAAATCCAAGGACGGCAGAAGGCGCACAGCCCTCTCCGTCCTCTTTCTTTTTGCAGAATCAAACGAAGGGGATTGGGGCAGGATTAGCATCAGGATCCCTGCAAATTCTTAGTCAATGTACGCGTAATAAAGACACTCGTATCCGCTGGGAAGCCGCCTGTTTTTTTGCTTAAGCTTGTCCTTGACAGCCTAGAGGGGCTTTGCTAAGATGGGAACAATATATTTTCGTAAGCGGCTATACGGTCTTGATATATAGGGTTGTGTCTTCATAGGAATGACAGCGGTAGTCGTTTTTTTTAAGATATCAGAAAGTATAAACTGCGGGGGATTGGCATCCTGATATCGCAAGAAAAACATCCGCTAAACGCGGTCTGTCTACTTTGAATGTACGTCGATAGACGTTTTTCTTATACCCGGATTTCAGGAATGAAGCCCAACAAATCAACAAATTCGAAGGAGGATTCATCACGGTGTGGGAAAGTAAATTTGACAAGGAAGGCTTAACGTTTGACGATGTGCTTCTGATTCCCCGTAAATCGGAGGTATTGCCTAAAGAGGTGGATGTGTCCACTCGGCTTAGCGACAAGGTGAAGCTGAACATCCCATTGATCAGTGCGGGCATGGACACAGTCACAGAAGCGGCGTTGGCGATTGCCATCGCACGGGAAGGCGGCATTGGGATCATCCACAAAAATATGCCGGTCGAACAACAAGCTGAAGAGGTCGATCGGGTGAAACGCTCCGAGAGCGGCGTAATCACCAATCCTTTCTCGCTGACTCCAGATCATCTCGTATCCGACGCAGAGCAGGTTATGGCCAAGTTCCGTATTTCCGGCGTACCGATTGTAAATGAGGAGCAGAAGCTGGTGGGGATTTTGACCAACCGCGACCTGCGTTTTGTTCATGATTACAATATCAAAATCAGCGACGTCATGACGAGAGACAACCTGATTACCGCTCCGGTAGGAACCTCGTTGCAAGAAGCTGAAATTATTTTGCAGAAGCATAAAATCGAGAAGCTTCCGCTCGTTGACGAGAATAATATCCTGAAAGGCCTTATCACAATCAAAGATATTGAAAAAGCAATCCAATTCCCGAACGCCGCCAAGGATGCCCAAGGGCGCTTGCTTGTAGGCGCGGCGGTGGGGATCTCCAAGGATACGTTTGAACGGACGGAGGCTTTGGTGAAAGCCGGCGTTGACGTCATTACGGTGGATTCGGCGCATGGACACCACATTAACATTATTGATGCAGTGGCCGAGCTTCGCAGACGGTATCCGGATTTGACGATTATCGCAGGTAACGTAGCGACAGGTGAAGGAACGAGAGCTTTGATTGAAGCGGGAGCTTCCGTCGTGAAAGTAGGGATTGGACCGGGTTCGATCTGTACCACCCGCGTCGTTGCCGGGATCGGTGTACCGCAAATTACAGCGGTTTATGATTGTGCGACAGTTGCCCGTGAATACGGGATTCCGATCATCGCGGACGGCGGTATCAAATATTCTGGCGAAATCACCAAAGCAATCGCGGCTGGTGCGCATGCGGTCATGTTGGGCAGCTTGTTTGCCGGAACGGAAGAAAGCCCTGGGGACTCGGAAATCTATCAAGGGCGTCGGTATAAGGTATACAGAGGCATGGGCTCGATGGGGGCCATGAAGCAAGGTAGTAAGGACCGCTACTTCCAGGACGATGACAAGAAGCTCGTGCCGGAAGGGATTGAAGGTCGCGTAGCGTATAAGGGACCGCTCTCGGATACGATCCACCAACTTATTGGTGGTCTGCGTTCCGGGATGGGATATTGCGGCACGAAGACGCTCGACGAGTTGCGCAACGATACGCAATTTGTCCGCATTACGGGCGCCGGCCTGCGCGAAAGCCATCCGCATGACGTGCAAATCACCAAAGAAGCGCCTAACTACTCGATTCAATAAACTTATAAATTTTGATAGAAATGGGCTGACCATTTTATTCCATCACTGGCAGGGCGTTTTCCGCCCTGCTTGTCTTTTTTTACAGATACCCCTGTGATAGAATAGATAAAGCAAAATGAAAGAATATGAGGGGAGCTTTAAGGGCATTGAAACTCAAACAACCACAACGCAAATCGACAACTAAACGGCATGTCTTGCGCAAAAGCGTTGCTTCTGTGCTGCTGGTGAATGCGCTAGTATTCTCTCTTGCGCCGGCGATGGCGCTGGCAGAAGGGGAACAGACGGAATCTACTAATGCCGGAACAACATCAACCGAAACGACGACAGTGCAAACAACGGCTACCTCAATTCCTTCCGTGGAGTCTTTAGATTTGGAAGTCAGCGCTGCGATCTTGCTCGAGCCTGTCTCTGGCCAAATCTTATTGAACGTTAATGGGGAACAACCGCTGCCTCCGGCCAGCATGACCAAGATGATGACCGAATATATCGTAGCGGAACTTGTGAAACAAGGAAAGTTTAGCTGGGATGACGTAGTGACAGTACAGAAAAATGCAGCCCAAACAATCGGTTCACGGATTTTTCTGGCCGAAGGGGATCAACATACTGTAGAAGAACTCTATACGGCGATGGCGATTGCCTCCGCCAATGATGCGACGGTGGCTCTGGCGGAATACGTAGCCGGCTCCGAACAGGCTTTCGTGAAAATGATGAACGATGAAGCGAAGCGAATGGGGATGAAGACCGCTCACTTTGCCAACTCAACTGGTTTGGATATTGCAGATATGCCAGCGGAATTCCGGCCAACCGATGGGAAAGAGACCGTAATGTCCGCGCTGGATGCTGCGATTTTGGCCAAATATATTGTTACGGATCATCCGGACTTTGCTCGCTTTACCACAATTCAAAGCAAGAAGTTCCGTGAACGCGATGCCGCGCCGATGGTGAACTTGAACTGGATGCTGGAAGCGAATAAGAACGTCACGAATTTTAAACAATTTGCTTACGAGGGTCTGGACGGTTTGAAGACGGGACACACCTCCAATGCCGGAAACTGCTTCACAGGTACCGCGGTGCGTAACGGCATGCGTCTCATCAGCGTCGTTATGGGGACCGCCTCGGACAAAGCTCGCTTTGTGGAAACGCGGAAAGTCTTAGACTACGGGTTCAACAACTTTGAAACGAAGCAAATTGTACCGCCGAAGACGACAGTGACTGGAACCGAAACCGTTACGGTGAAGAAAGCGAAACATACGGAAGTTCCGGTGGTAACCGATCAAGCGGTTAGCTTCGTTGTGCCGAAAGGTGCAGATACCAACGCGGTTCAAGCTAAAGTGACACTGGCTGATGAAGGCACTCTGACAGCGCCGCTGAAGCAAGGAACGAAGGTTGGGACGGTAACTTATACATTTAAAGCGCCGGGTATGGACCAAACGCTGGAGAAGACGGTCAATCTGATCACAGCCGAGGATGCGGAGAAAGCCGGCTGGTTTACCTTGGTGATGCGTGCAATTGGCGATTTCTTCAGCGATCTGTTTAACGGGATCAAAAATCTTTTCTAAGGTCCATTCAAATCCGAGTAAACGGGTTGTGTATTTAAGTCGTATCTTGTAAAATATTTAGTTAGATTATTATCGGGAGGATTGGACATGGAAACAGGAACATCGCGTGTTAAAAGAGGTATGGCTGAGATGCAAAAAGGTGGCGTCATTATGGACGTCATGAATGCGGAACAAGCCAAAATTGCCGAAGCGGCCGGGGCTACCGCCGTTATGGCGCTGGAGCGTGTGCCTTCCGATATCCGGGCGGCTGGCGGCGTTGCCCGCATGGCGGATCCAACGATTATTGAGGAAGTCATGAAGGTTGTCTCCATCCCGGTTATGGCCAAAGCACGTATTGGTCATTACGTGGAAGCGAAAGTTCTGGAATCGCTTGGGGTAGACTATTTGGACGAGAGTGAAGTACTGACCCCGGCGGATGAAGTGTTCCATATCGATAAACGGGATTTCACGGTGCCGTTCGTGTGCGGCGCGAAGGATCTGGGTGAAGCGTTGCGCCGGATCAGCGAAGGTGCATCGATGATTCGGACGAAAGGCGAACCAGGAACGGGGAACATCGTTGAAGCGGTCCGCCATATGCGTCTGATCAACAGCCAAATCCGTAAAGTACAAAACATGTCGAAGGATGAACTGTACGCAGAAGCGAAGAACCTCGGCGTTTCTTACGATCTGCTGCTCGAAGTTCATGAGAAGGGTAAATTGCCAGTCGTTAACTTCGCGGCAGGCGGGGTAGCGACGCCGGCGGATGCTGCACTGATGATGCATTTGGGTGCAGACGGGGTGTTCGTGGGATCAGGTATTTTCAAATCGGATAATCCAGAGAAATTTGCCCGGGCGATCGTTGAAGCGACGACGCACTACACGGATTACAAACTGATTGCTGAAGTATCCAAGAACTTGGGTACACCGATGAAAGGCATTGAAATTTCCAAATTGGCCGCTGCCGAGCGGATGTCGGATCGCGGCTGGTAATCCAGATCGCGGAATAACCGCTGGAATCAAAGGCAAGTCTTTCACCCCGGCTGTCCCTTGGGATGGTCGGGGTACATCTTAGTAAACTGGGGTTTTGCCTGAATGTTCGAAGCCCTCTAGAGAAAGAAGGTTTGTCATGAGAGTAGGGGTGTTGGCGCTGCAAGGCGCAGTTGCGGAGCATATCCGCAGCCTGGAGAAGACCGGAGTTGAAGGCGTAACCGTAAAGCATGTCGAGCAGCTTGCTGACTTGGATGGATTGATTATCCCTGGCGGCGAGAGCACGACGATCGGCAAGCTCATGCGGAAATACGGCTTTATTGAAGCTATTCGCGATTTTTCTGGACAAGGGAAACCGATCTTTGGGACCTGTGCAGGATTGATCGTCATGGCGAAGGAGATCGAGGGCGGCGAGGAGCCTCATCTCGCTCTGATGGATATTAAAGTATCGCGTAATGCGTTTGGACGTCAGCGTGAAAGCTTCGAGACCGACCTTGACGTGAAGGGACTTGAGGCACCGTTGCGGGCCGTATTTATTCGTGCTCCGCTGATTACGGCAGTTGGAGACGGAGTCGAGGTGTTGTCGACCTACAAGGACGAGATCGTGACCGCACGACAAGGGCACTTGCTCGTATCGTCGTTTCACCCGGAACTGACCGACGACTTCTCGCTACATACGTATTTTGTGGAGATGATCAAGCAAGCCAAGCAGCCGTAAGCAGGCCTTGACTCCTTTGCGGGTTGAGGTTTTGTCTGTTTTACCGGCGTTTTGAAATTCCGTTATACAGCCTTTCCGTCCGCGGGTCTCCCCAGATGAAGGTCGGCAGGTCTGTGCGGGATCATTCTAGGAGGGACTACTCATGTTAGATGTGAAAATCTTACGTAATGACTATGCGCGTGTTGAGGAAGCGCTGAAAAATCGGGGAAAATCGTTGGAGCTGATCTCCGGTTTTGCCCCGCTGGATGAGAAACGCCGGGAGCTGCTTCAAGAGAGCGAAGCGCTTAAGAACCGTCGGAACACGGTGTCAGCAGAAGTGGCCAAGCGTAAGAAAAATAAAGAGGACGCCGACGAGCTGATCGTGGAGATGCGCGAGGTCGGGGATCGCATCAAGGAACTGGACGAAGAGGTACGGACACTGGAAGCCCAAATTGACCAGCTGATGCTCTCGATTCCAAACATTCCGCACGAAAGTGTACCGGTGGGGGCTTCTGAAGAAGATAACGTTGAAGTCCGCCGTTGGAGCGAACCGCGTAAATTTGATTTTACACCGAAGGCGCATTGGGATATTGCCGCTGACCTCGGCATCCTTGACTTCGAGGCTGCCGCTAAGGTAACCGGCTCGCGGTTTACGTTTTACAAAGGGCTGGGAGCCCGTCTTGAGCGTGCGCTCATCAACTTTATGATGGATCTGCACAGCAACGAGCACGGCTATGAGGAAATGCTTCCACCATACATCGTGAACCAAGACAGCTTGTACGGTACAGGACAACTACCGAAGTTCGAAGAGGATTTGTTCAAGCTCACCGGCAGCAACGACTACTATCTGATCCCAACCGCTGAGGTTCCGGTGACCAACTATCATCGTGACGAAATTTTAAATGCGGAAGATTTGCCGCGTTATTATGTGGCATATAGCTCCTGCTTCCGTTCGGAAGCCGGTGCAGCGGGCCGCGATACCCGTGGTTTGATTCGTCAGCACCAGTTCAATAAGGTGGAAATGATCAAGATTGTGCATCCGGACACTTCCTATGAGGAACTGGAGAAAATGACGGAGAACGCGGAACGCGTGCTGCAGCTGTTGGGCCTGCCTTACCGTGTACTTGCCTTGTGTACGGGGGATATGGGCTTTACGGCGGCCAAAACCTATGACCTAGAGGTATGGCTCCCGGAAAGCGGCGTCTATCGCGAAATCTCCTCTTGCTCGAACGTGGAGGACTTCCAAGCTCGCCGGGCCAACATTCGCTTCCGTCCGGAGCCGAAGGCGAAGCCGGAGTTCGTGCATACGCTGAATGGTTCAGGGCTGGCTGTCGGTCGGACCGTCGCGGCCATTCTTGAGAATTACCAACAAGAGGACGGCAGTGTAGTTATTCCAGAAGTTCTGCGTCCGTATATGGGCAATTTACAGAAGATTACCAAGCGGAATTAACTTGCACGCTTGCGGACGATATGGTAGAATCTGATTTGTTACGCGAATCGGATTTTTCCTTGGAGAGGTACCGAAGCGGTCATAACGGGGCGGTCTTGAAAACCGTTAGGGTGCAAGCCCACGTGGGTTCGAATCCCACCCTCTCCGCCATACATATTGCACATTTAGAGAGCAGAGATGCTCTCTTTTTTCGTGTATAAGGCCAGCCGTTTCTTCGCAAATTAACCTTGTTGATTAAATCAAGGGAGGCTTTATCTGTTATGACGAAACCGCAGACCTATCAAACCTCTGGATCCGATAATATCCAAGACCAGGATCATCGGCGTGATAAGGGGAAAAGAGGCCCAGAACCGTTATCCGGGTCCAAAAAGGTGAAAATGCGTAAACAAGATGGTCATTACAATCCGGAAGGGTAAGCCTAATCCATTGAAAACATTCGCTGTTCCGCAGCCCCAGCTTCTGCTGGGGCTTTTGTATTGAAGGGACTTATGAATTAGAACAAGACAACAAGACAAGAAAATGTCATAATAAAGGTAAGGGTATGTCCTTTAAAGGGGAGCATGAATACTAGAGAAAGCCTGGTGAGAGGGAAGAATTGAGCAAACCAACTTGAAAGGATCGTGATGCCATTTGAACGCAGTTAATCCAAACCATCTGATTCCACCGAATGCAACCCAAGTACGCCAACATAAACAGCGGACGCTGAAAAGTACTTTATTCAGATCGATGTTTATTGTCATTGGAGCGGTGATCGTCTCTGTTGCACTGGAGCTGTTCTTGGTACCAAATAAAATTACGGACGGCGGGATAACCGGTATTTCCGTAATGACCTCTTATTTATCGGGACTCCCACTTGGGGTATTCCTCTTCCTTTTCAACCTCCCGTTTCTAATTGTCGGTTATAAACAAATCGGCAAGACCTTTGCAATATCCACCCTTTTGGGCATTACTGTTATGTCGGCCGGTACAACACTGCTGCACCATGCTGAACCGTTTGTAACGGATACCTTGCTGGCTTTCGTGTTTGGCGGTATTTTGTTAGGGTTAGGTACCGGTTTAGTCATCCGCTTTGGAGGCTCCTTGGATGGTACCGAAATTGTAGCCATTCTGATTTCGCGCAGAACTCCGTTTTCGGTTGGCGAGATCATTATGTTTTTTAACTTCTTTATTTTGCTTAGCGCAGGCTTTGTGTTTGGCTGGGAGCGCGCCTTATTTTCGCTGTTAGCTTATTATATTGCCTACAAATCGATTGATATCGTGGTAGATGGCTTAAACGAGTCGAAATCGGTATGGATCATCAGCGATCAAATCGATGAGATCGGAGATGCTATTCTAAGCCGTTTGGGCCGCGGCGTTACGTACTTAACTGGAGAAGGCGGTTTTTCCGGGGATCCGAAGAAAGTCATCTTCTGTGTAATTACCCGCTTGGAAGAAGCCAAGCTGAAGGAAATCGTTAATCATTACGATGAAAATGCATTTTTGGCAGTCGGAAACATTCATGACGTCAAAGGCGGACGTTTCAAGAAAAAGGCGATCCATTAATTTGGAGAAATGAATTCCGTCCTATTGGCGTATGGTTTATGATATGTGAGAAGTGTTCAGAAAAAGGAATGCTTTAGAATGAGGTTAGGGCAGGAGAGAGGAGACTGTAATGTCTAGGAAATGGTTCACGTCGATGATGCTGGTGATGCTGTCTGTAGTACTGGTATTGTCCGGATGCAGCAGTAAGAAAGAACCGAAGGAAGCCTTGAGCAGCGCAGCGATGAAGGCGCTGGAGATGGATTCCTACGTGGTGGAGAATCAAATTAAGATCTTGGATTTCTCCGTAGAAGGGACAGAAGAGGCAGAGTCTGCGGAAGTAGGCGCGGTGTTTTCCATGCTCAAGAACGCAGAGATCAACATCAAGCAAATTTACCAGAAGGAACCGATGCAAACGGAAGCAACGCTGGAAGTCAAACTGACAGGGGATATGACAACCACCATTACTATCCCGTTGGTGATGACAGCCGAGAAGCTGTATGTGAAAATCCCAAGCATTCCGTTCTTGCCATTGCCGGAGTCAGTGACAGGGAAATTCCTGGTACTGGACTTGAAAGAGCTGGCAGAGCAAGCGGGCGAGGAATTTAATCCGGATCTATTCAACCCGGAGAAGAGTCAGAAGCTGAGTATGGAATTGATGGGGGCATTATTTGCCGAATATGAGTCGGGGGCTTACTTCAGCAACATCGATCCTAAGGAGGCATCGTTGCCGGCGGGCTTCAAGGCGAAGCAAGTTGTGCAGTTTGCCATTACGAATGACAATGTAAAAGAAGCGGTGACCATTTTGGTAAACCAGGCATTGCCGAAGATGCTGGATATCCTGGCGAAAGAAGAATACCGTTCGATGCTGCAGCTGACGCCGGAGGAAATCGAGCAGGCGAAGCAGGAGCTGCAGGAAGGCAACCAGGATGAATTGGGCGAGGCGCTGGATGAGATGAAGAATCATCTGCAAATCAACAAGTTCACTGTGGATACCGCCATCGACGAGAACAATTACCCAGCGTACTATAACGTTCAGGCGGACGTTGCGGTCAACGATCCGGATACGCAGACGAACGTGAAGGCCGCGGTGCAAATGACCAGCCACTTTACCCAAATCAATGAGAAGCCGGCCTTTGAAATTGGTATTCCGACTGACACGTTGACATTAGAAGAACTGCAAGAGGAAATGGGCCAGTATGGCTATTAAGAATTAGGCCTTATTCAGCAGCTTTCTATTTCACTCGAAAAAAACCTCCAATCCCATGTTTCTTAAGGGCTTGGAGGTTTTAATGTTTTATGAGAAGTTATTTCTTGCGAAGTCGGCGGAAAAACTCGGTTAACAGCGAGGCGCATTCCTCTTGAAGGATGCCGGAGGTAATATCGGTCCGGTGGTTAAACCGCGGCTCCTGCAGCAGGTTCATCAGCGTGCCAGCACATCCTGCCTTTGGGTCCGGTGCTCCGTAGATCACATGGGGGACACGACACTGTACGATCGCTCCGGCGCACATGGGACAAGGCTCCAGCGTGACATAGAGTCGACAGTGGAGAAGCCGCCAGGCACCCAGCCGCTCGCTCGCTTCGCGGATGGCGATCATCTCCGCATGGGCGGTGCCATCGAGGGAGCTTTCCCGCAGGTTGTGGCCGCGCCCAACGATTTCATCGCCTCGGACGATCACCGCACCGATGGGGACTTCGCCAATAGCTTCTGCTTTACGAGCTTCCTGAATTGCTTCGGCCATCCAATATTCATGGGGATAAGTGGAGGCTGGAGGTTCGGGTATTAAAGGGGATGAAGAAGGCATAGATCAAATCAACTCCTTAATGGGCATAACCCTCTGTTTTGTCCAACGAACAGGCATTCGTTGTTAACATGTTGTGAATAACATTGTGCATAACTCCGAGAATATCCCCACTTTTATACACATATTATCCAGAACACTGTGAGTATGTTGATAATTTGTGGATAACTAAGAAAGCTCACATCACATAGATAAGGCTCAAGAACTAGCTTTGTAGGCATTTCTACATATTGTAAGGATATGATCTGGGAAATTCAACGTCTTTGCAAAACATGTCGTAAAAGGTATGATGTATGTAGAATTTGTGAATCCCATAAATATCCATAAATTAGTTCCAGAGGTGGGATAAACACTTGACTATAAAAACCAAGCTCGCTTTGATTATATCTTGTTTTGCGCTGATTATCCTCTCTCTGAATATTGTTTTAAGTTATTTTACGGTACGGGATAATCTGCGCAGGGACAGCGAAGCGAACATGATGCTGACCGCGAATCAAATTGCTATTGCTGTCGAACAAAGTCGTTCGTTGTACAATTATGTCAAGCTCACGTTGGGCGGAAAAATGAGCAGCGACATGACGGATGCGATCCTGATCATGACCAGCCCGGATCGTATTGCGCAAAAATCGATGAGCACGAACCACAGTCTGTTGGAGATTACAGGAATTGACCCGAATCATTTTGATGAGAACCATCGGCTGTTCGGTACCTATAACTATAAAAATGATGAAGGCTTGAGACAATCGGTCGCAGAGGCCATTTCGCAAAATCGCAGCCTGGTAGTGGATACTCGGATTAACGGCGAACGTGTGCTGGAGTGCTATGTTCCCATTTCGAATAACAGGGAGAATCCTTACGTCATTCGTGTTGTGTCTAGTTATTCCCCGATTGCCGATGCGATCAACAAGCAAATGATTGGTCAGCTTATCGTTTCCGTTAGTCTGTTGGCATTAATGGTGGCGGGGAGCTATTGGATGGCTGGCGGGCTGATCCGACCGATTCGCCATATTTTAGACCAAGTGAATGTGTTGGCTTCAGGCCGGCTGGATACTCGTTTAAAAGTCAGCAGCTTTGACGAGCTTGGACTCCTTGCCCACAAAATTAACATCATGGCGGACAACTTGGGCCGGTATACGACCGAGCTGAGGCAAAAAAGCGAAGAGAACCGGTCCATGAAGGAGTATTTGGAATCGATCATAAGCCAGACGGCAGATGCGATCCATATTACGGATGTCAAAGGGCGGGTGTTGCAAGTCAATGCCGCCTTCGAAAGGCTGTACGGCTGGAGCAGCGAAGAAATTGTCGGGAAGTATCTCGAGTATCTTCCGGAATTCGAGTTAGATGGGCGGACCATTTGGCGTCCGGAGGCTGAAGTGATTGAAACCGCTGAATCGGTATTGGCGGAGACGGTTCGATTGCGCAAGGACGGCAGCCAAGTTGAGGTGAGTATCAGCGTATCACCGATCTTCGACCAAGCGGGCAAAATTACCGCATTGATCAGCATTTCCCGCGACATGACAGAGCACAATAAAATGGAAGACCTGTTGCGTCGGTCTGAGAAGCTCACCACGGTAGGGCAGCTCGCCGCCGGGGTTGCACATGAAATCCGTAATCCGTTGACGACGCTTCGCGGATTTCTTCAAATGCAGCAGCGCACCCGGGCAGTGAACGTGATGCATACCGATGTGATGCTGGCGGAGCTGGACCGAATTAATCTGATCGTCAGCGAATTTCTGATTTTAGCCAAGCCTCAGGCAGTGCAGTTTCAGATCAAGGACGTCCGCTTCACGATGGGGGACGTCGTCTCTTTGTTGGATAGCGAAGCCCATTTACATAATATTGAATTTGAAGTGCATTTCTCGCCAAGCCCGGTTCTGGTACACTGTGAAGAGAACCAATTGAAGCAGGTATTCATCAACTTGTTGAAAAATGCCATGGAGGCCATGCCCAAAGGAGGTAAGATCCTGCTTCAAGTGGAAGAGGACGACAGTGGCTTTGCTGTGCTCCGCGTCATCGACGAAGGCGAAGGGATTGCTAAAGATCGGCTTCAGAAGTTGGGCGAGCCTTTTTACACGAACAAGGAGAAAGGAACCGGTCTCGGTCTCATGATCAGCCAGCGGATCATTGAGGGACACCGCGGGACGCTGAAGATCGAAAGCGAGCTTGGCAAAGGAACGGCTGTAACTATTACCCTCCCGCTTGTACAGGAGGAAGAAGAACATAACAAAGGGCAAGCGGATCTCGCGAATTAAAGCGAACTGCTAGGCTATGCGGAGGGACCAAAGACAGCACCATGAGAATCAATAAATTCATTAGTGAAACGGGATTTTGCTCCCGACGAGAGGCGGACAAGCTGGTCGAGTCGGGCCAAGTGACCATTAACGGCGTCAAGGCGGTTCTAGGCAGCCAGGCGGAGCCTGGAGACGATGTACGGGTCAACGGGAGGGCGATTGCGGCCAAACGCTCTAAACACGTGTACATCGCTTTAAATAAGCCGGTGGGGATCACCTGCACAACGGAAACGCATGTGAAAGGCAATATTGTGGATTTCGTTGGGCATTCGGAGCGAATTTTTCCGATTGGGCGCTTGGATAAAGATTCCGAGGGATTGATCCTGCTTACCAGCGATGGCGATATCGTCAATAAAATTTTGCGGGCGGAAGGCAAGCACGAGAAGGAATATGTCGTGACCGTGGATCGGCCGATTACCCCTAGCTTTGTGAAAGCGATGAGCGAAGGCGTTAAAATTCTCGGGGAGATGACGTTGCCGTGCAAGGTGACGCGGGTTTCGGATCGGGTGTTCCGAATTATTCTGACCGAGGGGAAGAATCGGCAAATTCGCCGGATGTGCAGCGCTCTTGGCTACGAAGTACGCAGATTGCAGCGTATCCGGATTATGAACATCCATCTCGGCCAGCAGAAGGTAGGCACCTGGCGCGACTTAACTGAACAAGAGAAGCGGGAGTTGGGCTTGGCCCTGAATTACCAGCTTTCCTAACGTAACATGGACAAAAAATAAAGGACAGGTTGCCTTACACTTAAGGCGCCTGTCCTTTGCTTCTTTATTCGTGGGCAGCTGTTACACCAAGCTGCTCGGTGCTATCTGTGTACTTGCGGATGATTGATACTTCGACCCGGCGGTTCTGTGCGCGGCCCACAGCCGTATCGTTGCTGGCAACGGGGTGATATTCCCCGTATCCGATGGCGCTGAACTTCTTCGGATCCAAGTTCGTGTTCAACAGGAGAATCTTCATGAAGTTGAGCGCCCGTACCGAGCTTAAATCCCAGTTCGACGGGAATTCATAGGTTGAGATCGGCACGTTGTCGGTATGGCCGGATACGATCACCTCATAATCCGGGAATTGCTGCAGCATGTTGGAGATCGCCTTCGCTAACTGCCGAGCTTCTGGCTTTACTACGGCTTCCCCTGAAGCGAATAGCGCTTTGTCGCTAATCGTGATCATCAGCTGGGATTGATTCAATTTCGTTTCCAGGTCATCCGTTAATCCGTTTTCCTTGATATAGGTGTCCAGTTGCTTCTTTAGAGATTCCAGATTCTGCTGTTCTTGACGCTTCAGCTCGTTCTTCTTGGTCATCAGACCGTTCTCGTTCGTCTTTGGCGTCTCCATTTCGCTGAGCGAAGTCCGGTTGTTGCTGATCATAGCGTTCTGATCGAGGACACTGGTGCCCCCGGTCAGAACGCTCTTAAAGGCTTCGCTCATCTCTTGGAATTTCAGAGCGTCCACCGTGCTCATTCCATAGAGGACGATAAACAGCGCCAGCATCAGCGTCATCAGGTCAGAATAGGGGAGCAGCCAGCTCTCGTCGGCATGTTCCTCGTGATCTTGGTGTTTCTTATTCTTTTTGCTCACCATCACCGGCCCCCTTTTCAAAGATTTCCGCACGTTCCGCAGGGGTTAAGAACACGGCAAGTTTCTGTTGAATTGCAATCGTAGACACACCCGATTGAATGGACAGCAGGCCTTCCACCATCATCAACCGGATCTCCATCTCTTTCTTCGAGAGACGTTTCAGTTTATTGGCGATCGGGTGCCACAGCACATAACCGGTGAAAATACCGAATACCGTCGCAATAAATGCACCTGAAATGGCATGAGCCAGAATCTCCATATCGCTCATGTCGGACAGTGCGGCGATCAGACCGACAACCGCACCAAGCACCCCGAGTGTCGGAGCGTACATCCCCGCCTGAGAGAACATCAGAGCACCTGCTTTGTGGCGCTCCTCGGTGGCCGCAATATCCTCAGTCAGGACATCCTGCACGAATTCTTGATCGTTGCCGTCGATGATCATCCGCATCCCACCGCGCAGGAAGTCATCGTTGATCTCTTCAACCTTCGCTTCCAGCGCCAGCAAGCCTTCGCGGCGGGTAATGGTCGCCCATTCCGTAAACAGGGTGATCAACTCCGCTTTGCTGATCATTTTCGGTTTGACGATCGTCATTTTGATCAAGGTCGGAAACTTCTTCAACTCCGATAACGGGAAGCCCATAAACAGCGTTGCCGCCGTTCCGACAAAGATGATGACGAAGGCCGCAGGGTTCTGGACCAAGCTTTCTACGGGTGCGCCTTTTAGGAACATACCTAAAATCAGGGCAATCAATCCGAGAATCAAACCAATAATTGTTGAAAATTCCATTGTACACCTCGTCCTTGAGAGAAATTGATACCAACTTGCCCTTCCGCGTCCTTGCGGAAGAGGCTGACACACCAGTCTGAAACGATTAACTATTTTATCGACAGATTTCCCTTTTTTTTTAAGTGGTTTTTTCCGGTATAATAAGATTACGGTCAGAATGGAGAAGACCGAAAGGGAGGATATCGCAGTGGGCGTAAAACACGGCAGGGATTATGAATTTATTTTGGCTGATTTGACGAACGCGGTTGGCCGGATTCAAGATAGCTATCTTTTCTTCGAAATGGAGCCCTCGGAATGGGAAGGGTTATCGGATACGGATCGAGGCGAGGTGCTTGAAGCTCTGGCGGAGGATTTATTCTTTGGGTTGGGCTCGGAGCCGATGATTGAGGTAGGCAGTGCGATCGTGATCTATGATCCCGAAGGACATCGCATCAATATCCTGATCGGGGATTCCGAATTAACCTCCGTATCCTTGATATAACCGCATCTGTTGCTGCCGCTGTACCGTCCAATGGCGATAAGCATGAAGGCAGGGGTTCGAGAATACAATAGTTGGAGACGAGGCTAGGACAAATCAAACTTCAGATCCTGGTGCGTGACGAGGAAACTTACATATACAGGAGTTCTTGAAGAGAACGGGAGGAAGAATAATGCCGTTTACACCGCAAGAAGTAGAAGCGCATTTGGAAAAACTGGAAGGATGGGAACTAGAGGAAGGACGATGGATTTTTCGTAAATATACGTTTTCCAACTTTATGAAGGGGATCGCATTTGTAGATGAGGTAGCTGCGATCTCGGAAGCATTTAACCACCATCCCTTTATCACAATCGACTATAAAACGGTAACGCTCCGTTTGACCTCTTGGGAGGAAGGCGGCATTACAGCCGTTGACATCAAGGAGGCGCAGCAATATAACGAGGCCTACGAAAAGATGCGGTCAGGGGATTAGCCAAGTCAGCTCATGATCGGATTTATAGAGGTATCAAAACAACCGCCGGGAATTTACATTCCCGGCGGTTGTGCTTTTTTCGCGTGTTTATTTTTTCTCCGCAAGCCATAAGGCGACGTTCGCAATTTCCTCTTCCTTTAAGCGATCCTTAAAAGAAGGCATCATGCCGCCCTTCCCTTTGGTGATAATGGAGAACAGTTGGTCTGCCGTCAATTCCGATCCAATCTTCTGCAGATTTGGGCCCGCGCCGCCTTGCAATGTATCACCGTGGCAGGAGATGCAATTTGCTTTGACGATGGCTTCGGCTTGTTCTGCGTTCATGGTGATTTCAGGCATTTGCGGCTTGGCTTCTTGCGCAGCCTCTTCCCGGCTTGGCAAGGTGAACATCAATACAAGGGCTAAAGCGCCTGCGATGACGAACAAACCGCTCATGATCCACTTTTGCATTTCAATCGCCCCTCCTATGTATGCTACCTATCCATTATAACGGAACACACGGGTTGATCATAGTCTTTGTGTCCAAATTAGGAACAAAAATTATCCGTTTCCATTAAATTGTGTGCCATAAGTCATAGTCTTAATCAAAACAAGACATAAAAAAGAGCGTGCCCTTATTCAGGCAGCCCTTTATGAACCATACAATAGAACGGTTTGGACACCCCGCCAGGTGTCATCTTCTCATACAGATCGGTAATGACAAACCCCGCCTTCTGGTAAGCCCGGATCGCCCGGGTGTTCCAGGTCAGCACTTCCAGGTCAATCTGGTTATCCGGCTTACGACGCCGGGCTTCCTCCACGATGGTCCTCACAAACAGCTTGCCCAGCCCGTGGCCGCATAGCTCGGGCTTCATACCGATGCCAAGCCGGGTGACTCCTTCCATCGGGAAGTACTGAGCGAAGCCGGCAAGCTCCTCCTTCTCATCCAATACGGAGACATACTGTTCGGCGCGGATCGCCGGGTTCCCAAACTCCACGTCGAGCGCTTTCATTTGCTCCCATGGCAGCCAACTGTATATGTCATAAGGAGAATCGTAACGCCAGGTGCAAATTTCCGCGCCATGGGCTTCTTCCATCGGCACGATACGAAACGGAGACATCGTTTGGTCCATATTGCCCCTCCTTAATTAAAGGAAAGTCCGTCGTAATTGTTCCATTATCCTCACAATAGCCGGAATTACGCAGCTTGTAAAGGTTTTTGCCTACCCTTCGGGAAATTAAAATTGTGGGATTTCTCCTGGATTTTTGGCTTTGCGGCAACCTTTTTCCCAGTTGTTTCGTTATATAGATAAGAGTACAGATAAAAAAAGACCGCAAGGCGGTTCCAACGAGAACCCGGCCCAGCGGCGAATTAGTGATGATGAACAGGATGAAACCGATAGATCAATGGATTACGATTCCGCAGCGTAGACGGAATAACCGTACTTACTGAGAACACGCTTCGCGCCAACGTAGCGGTTCTGGTAATAACTGTTACTTAGCTTGTCGATCTGGATGCCCTTGGATGAGGATGCATGGGCGAATTCACCGTCGCCGACGTAAACACCAACATGGGATACTTTGCCCGTCCCCGTCGTCTTGAAGAAGACGAGATCCCCAGCTTGAAGCTCGCTCTTCGGTACCGGTGTGCCTTGCTTATACTGAGCGGCAGACACACGTGCTAACTTGATACCCATCTTGCTGAAGACGTACCGGGTAAATCCAGAGCAATCAAATCCCGCTGTCGTGGTGCCGCCAAATTTATAAGGCGTCCCGTACACGGAATCGACGATACTAGATAGCGTCGTTGTCTCGGCTTTTGCGGAGTCGGCAAAGGCGCTACCTGCCCCCAAGGTGAATAGGAGGGCTAAACTCGTTACCGCTGCTGTCAAAGTCTTTCTCAAGATGTCTTACTCCTTCCAAGGCCTACGAGGTTAGCTTATGGATTCGGTTGAAGGTTCCCTATGATCTGCTATAGCGGTAAGTTAAAAAGTCATCTTCGGATCACGAAGTAACTCAGGATGGAGATTCTAACCTTGATTGAAATGGTAAGTTAAAAAGTCATCTTCGGATCATGAAGGATGAGACTGTTACCTTTTATAGCGAAATCAATTCACCCTTTGGTGGGTCCCCCGCTTCCCGGGTGCGTGGGAATTCGGCAGTTTCATTGTAGATGGCACCCAAGATCTTGCATAGAAATAGTTACAACAATAATTACAAAGTTGTTACCATTTACGTTCTTCATTTTACCAAAGCCGTCCAGAGATGACAAGTTTGTCGAAAAAAACGCTTCTATTGGCCTGTGTTCGCGAAGGGATTCGTGGGTAATGGTTCCTAAGAGACTAGGGCTAAAGAAAAGAGTAGGAGAAAGAAAGGGGATCCAAGGAAAAAACCCGCAGAGACGTTGTTATCAACATCCCCACGGGCTTCGTAGCGAGTTCTTATTGAACATCATCGTGATCAGCAATTTCACCGGTTACATCTTCATACTTGTCGTTGCTCATGATGCGTTTTGCGCCAACGTAACGCTCGACGTAATACTTCTCGCTTAATTTGCTGATGACTACACCTTTGGAGGAGGAGGCATGAGCAAATTTGCCGTCACCGACGTAGATGCCGACATGAGAAACGCCTTTGCCGGAAGTATTAAAGAAGACCAAATCGCCTTCGATCAGTTCGCTCTTGTCAACCGCCGTACCCATTTTGTATTGGGATGCGGATTGATGAGGCAGCTTGATGCCGATCTTCGAGAAGACGTACATCGTAAATCCAGAACAGTCGAATCCGGAGGTTGTGGTTCCGCCTGCAACGTAG
Organism: Paenibacillus sp. 3LSP; assembly: GCF_032465655.1. Taxonomy (NCBI): domain Bacteria; kingdom Bacillati; phylum Bacillota; class Bacilli; order Caryophanales; family Paenibacillaceae; genus Paenibacillus; species Paenibacillus sp. 3LSP. The sequence continues at coordinate 20,171 of NZ_JAWDJI010000268.1, forward strand.
CTGCTTCCAAGCGCGCCGTCGATGACATTGTCCAGTTTGGAATCGGCGAAAACGCTGCCAGTTCCAATGGTGAAAAGCATGGCAAAACTTACTGCTGCTACCGTCAAACGCTTCTTCAAGAAGTTATGCTCCTTCCAATGCCTACGAGGTTAGCTTAAGGATTCGGTTGAAGGTTCCCTATGATCCCTCACAAACGAGATCAATTCACCCAAAGTGGTTCCCCCGTTTCCCTGGTGAAGGGAATTCGGCTTGTTTTTCACACCTGTCATTTCTAATTTGACATCCGGCACGAATCTCCTGCCAAAGATGACGAAAATAATTACAAAACTGTTACTGAAATTGCGTTGCTGTTATTGTAACAAAGGTAGGTATCTTTTGGCAATGCCTAATTCACAAGATTAAGAGGGGAAATAGGAGGAAAGGCCTTCGCCGAACGGCGAAGGCCTTGATGTTACAGGGTTTTGAGGAGTTAAAAAATTTTAACTTTTTTGTGCCTTGGACTGCCAAAGATGAAATTGAGAGGCGATCTTCCAGACCTTAAATGTGCAGCGAAAGAGAGGATAAGCCTGCTGCAGGATGAGGGCCAGCATCCCCGTCCAAATCCAAGATGCGGTGCCGAACAGAAGGAAGAGGATCAGGCCAAAAGCCCCGAGAATTAGCGAGATAGAGATGCCCTGCAACAGGGTTCGGAAGCAAGCTAGCAGGGAATTCCAAACTCCGGCTTTAAACAAGTAGCCGAACTGGACAAACAATAGGCATTGCCGGATAAACCAACCGTAAATGAACCAGCCCAGGATCAGCCCAAGCCCAGTGAGCCAGGTTGCCATCGGAAGTTCCATCCCGGTCAACCCCGGCCAAAGCGACAGTAGTCTCGGCACAATCCAGAAGGCGGGCAACAAGGTAAGCACGAGCTCCATCGCGTAGAACAAAATTACCGGTTTACCAAATTCCTTCATTCCTCGGAACAGGGGGAAGCCGGGGTTGCGATTTTCCGCCGGTGTGAAGCCGTAGAAGATTCCCGCCTGGATCAACGGAGTCAAGATCATGCGCAGGACGATCATCCCTGCCAGCAGCCAGCAATACAACCGAACCTCGGGATTGCTCCATAAATTCATCTGTCCCTCAAGCAAGAACAGGAGTTTCGATAGCGCCGTGGGCGGCGGGTCAGGATATCTTTGCAGCAGCGCCGTTACGGCAGTATCGACCAACCGGTACAAGAACAATCCCCACAGCAGCTGGTACAGGAACAAGATGATGACCGAGGGAAATTGGCTTTTCAGGGCAGTCCACCCTAAACGAACGAAACTCATTTCTTTCCCTCCTTATAGAAGTATGGACCTAGGGTTACCACAGAAGTCCTCCAAGGATCGCTTCAAGCAGCTTGGTGACGCTCATATTGGAGCGCGACAATGTGGTTTCAGGGACTTCTGCTTTCAGATAGTTGTTGATGTGAAGGTTCTCCACCGTTAAGGTGTAGTCCGGGTCGATCTGAACCCATGCCAGCGGTGCTTTATATTGCAGCTTGATCTCGAGGCGAGAATCTTCCCCGTTCCATTGCTTGCGTACGGTGTGCCCATCGGTGAAGGTGAACAGCAGCGGAACCTTCGGATGGGTTGCCCCTTTGCGGGTAAAGACCACTTTCGACTCGTATATCTGACCGCTTTCCTGGTTGATTGGAGTGATTTGAATGTTGTCTACTGCAAAATCCGCCATTTTCCCATCATAGACGTATTGTTGAAAATACGCTTTCCAACTGCGGCCGGTCACTTGCTCAACTACCCGTTGGAAATCAGCGGTCGTTGGGTGCTTAAACCGATATTTCTGGCTGTATGTGCTCAGAATCCGCCTCATCGTCTTGCTGCCGACCTGCCGCTCGATATCCAGCAGGATTAATTTGCCGCGGTAGTACGCATTCTTGGCATAGCCATCCCCGGGACCGTATTTCCAGGCGTTCTGGGTCAAGGAAGCCGGTGAAGTAATCATGGCCGATTGGATCGGCAAATTCGGGGTGATGCCGAACTCCTGCTCCATGAGCTTATCCTCTGCATAGGAGGCAAAGGCTTCATCCAACCAAGCTTCCTCGAGTTCATTGTTGGCGATCATCCCGTAGAAGAACTGATGGGCGATTTCGTGGATGACCGTGCGCTCCAGATCATCGTATCCAGGGGAATCGCTGACGGCCCCAAACGCGGTAACTAGAGTCGGATATTCCATGCCGCCGGCCCCGTTTGCGTTCGCCGGTGGAACGACCACGGACAGCGTGGAATACGGGTACCGGCCATACCACTTACTGTAGTTTGCCAGAGCGACCTTGGCGGCATAGAAGTAGCGTTCCTTCAGATCCTTATGTGCGGGATCGAGATACAGCTTAATGCGCACGCCGGGAACTTCTGCTGAGGAGAAGGGCTCTTCCATGTAGATGAAGTTCGGCGAAGCCGCCCAAGCGAAATCGTGGACATCGTCGGCGTAGAATTGCAAGGTTTTCCGTCCGTTCTTCAAGACTGCCTTTTTGGTCTGAAAACCAGTGGCTGCCACGGTGTACGTCTCGGGCACATTGATCCTTACACTGTAAATCCCGAAGTCGGAGTAAAATTCCGAGTTCCCGTGATACTGATGGAGGTTCCAGCCTTCGGACGTCCGCCCCCGAGTCCCCACCGGCTCGTACACACTCATCTTAGGAAACCATTGCCCTGCCATGACGAAATCGTCGGCAATGCCCATACGGGCAAAAATCTTCGGCAGCTTGACGGTGAATTTCATCCGCAGCGTCAGGCTTTCACCGCCCTGGACCGGCACGGGCAGCCGAACCTTGGCTAAGGTTTGATCTTTCGTATTGCCATCGTCAGGCTGAACGTACTGGATCCGATGCAGTAAGGAGATGCCGTCGGTCGTTTTCAGTTCGGTGATCTCCATGGATCCCCAGCCGTCCTTAGGCATGACGTCGTTCCGCAGTTTTCCGCCCGATTCTTTCATAAACGTCGTATCCTCGGAAGCAAACGCGTTCGGATATAAGTGCAAGTACACCTCGTTGATCGTCTTCTTGCCGGGATGGGTCCAAGTCAGCGTCTCTGAGCCGGTTAACGTCCCCTCTTGCTCGTTCAGCGTGACGTCGATGTGATATTCGGCGACCCGATTGCTGAGCACTTCGGCGGTCGGTTGCTGAATGGTTTCAGTTTGCGGCGGCGTTGGGGTTTGTCCGGTTTTTTGGACCGCTTTAGGCTCCGCCTTGGCCGGGACGAACGAAGCCAGCGATTCCCCACCTTCCCGCAGGGTCACCCAGGCGGCTCCGAGGGTGAGGCACAAGGCAAGGATAGAAATGCCGTAGACAATAGTACGTCGGGTCATACAATGGATACCTCCCGTTGACAAGCATCTACAGCATGTATATGTTTGCATTTGGAAGATTATTAGTTAAAATTGAGAGGTAGTTAAAAAGCCATTTTTTGAACTAGGATTGAGATGTAAGGATAACGATAGAAGCTGCCTTGCTTATGAGAACGAGGCGGCAGGTATGCGAAATATGGAGGGAATTATGGATCAGACACCGAAATCGGGTAAAAAGATTTTTGCCCTCAACATTATCAGCAACGATGAGAAGAGCAAACATAAAGGCTTTGGTGCAGGTTCCATCGATTTGAACAGCATGTCTCCGGTCATCATCGACGGGGATGAGGTGTACATTGATGTCGGTGCCATGCATGCGAAAAGCAAGGTGGAGAAAGGCATCAAATTCTCAACCAATCGGGAGGACGTTCCCAATGGACGGCAGGTTTGGATCGTATGGGTTGCGGTAGACCGCGGGCCGGAAGGCCAATTTTACGGCGGAATGACGGCTTGCGAAATGTTGATTGACACGGAAGCACGCCGCGGCTGGAAAATTCTTGCCGACCATGTTAACAAAATGGATTATGCGTTAAAACGCAGAGTGATTTTGGACGGATTGAGCAAAGAGCAGAAGGCCGGGCTGAAGCAGCTGCTGATCGAGACTAATGCGGAATGGTGGGACCGCTCGCCGGAAGAGCTGAAGGCGGCCCTGGACGCGTGAACTGAATAAATGAGGCATAAAAGAAACGCCCCTATCCGGTTGAACTCCCGGAAGGGGCGTTTTGCTTGGAAGGGAAGTTAGCGCTGGGGGCTGACTTGAATTTTCGGCGAACCCGCCGCCGTTTGCGGGTCCTTACCGAGTAAAATGGTCAGTCCGAGCAGCGTGACGAGAATGGTCGCGCCCATATCGGACATGACGGCTACCCACAGCGTAAGCCAGCCGGGGATCGTCAGCAGCAGGGCGATCAGCTTCAGCGCAAGCGAGAGGCTGATATTCCAGGCGACGATCCGGCCAGCCCGCCGGGCGATACGGATGGCGCGGGGGAGATGGCCGAGATGATCCTGCATCAGCACGATGTCGGCGGTCTCTACGGCGCTGTCCGTGCCTTGGCCCATGGCGATCCCGAGGTCGGCGGCAGCCAAGGCCGGAGCGTCGTTGATCCCGTCGCCGACCATCGCCACGCTCCCGCGGCCGGCCAGCGCCTGAATCTGCGCGACCTTCTGCTCCGGCAGCAGGCCGGCATGCCATTCGCTGACACCGCTGCGGTCAGCGATCGCTTGGGCCGCCGCGGCGTGGTCGCCCGTCAGCATGACGGTGCGGGCGACTCCGGCGCGGTGCAAGGCGCGGACGACGTCCGGGGCTTCCGGACGGAGTTCATCGGCGAGGCCGAACAGGCCCAACACGCGCGCGGATTCCGCGGCGAGCACCACGGTGAGGCCCTCCGCTTTCAGTCGCGCGAGGTCAGCAGTGACGCGCGCCCGCTCCTCGCCGCCGAGGGAGAGCTGCGCGAGCAGCGCTTCGCTGCCGACATAGCAGCGAACGCCGTCGACCTCGGCGCTCACGCCCACGCCGGGCAAGGTCGTAAGCCCGGCGGGATGCGCCCAGCTGTCACCGCGCTGGGCGCCATCGGAGCAAGCGACGTGAGCGTCGCTGCTATGCCCGCTGCTTGGGGGTTCGCAGCAGCACGCTACGTCGCTGTGCTCGTCACTGTTGCCGCTGGTGCGGGCGGCAACGTAACGCACCACCGCAGCGGCCAGCGGGTGCAGGGAGCCGCGCTCCAGTGCGGCGGCTACCGTGTAAAACCGCTGCGGCACATACGCGATCTCGCGCTGCACCTCCGGCTGCCCCTTCGTCAGGGTGCCGGTCTTATCGAACGCGATCGCGTCCAGCTTCCCGAGCTGCTCCAGATGCACGCCGCCCTTGACGAGCACGCCGAGCCGCGCGCAGCGGGTCATTCCGCTGACCAGCGCGATTGGCGAGCTCAGCACAAGGGCGCACGGGCAGCCAACGATCAGAATGGCTAGACCTTCGTAGATCCATTTCATCCACGGCTGCCCGAACAGCAGCGGCGGAGCCAGCATCACCAGCGCCGCCAGAATCATGATGGCCGGCGTGTACCATTTAGCGAACTGATCGATGAACAGTTCGGTTGGCGTTTTCTTATCCTGCGCCTCCTGGACAAGATGCATGATTTTGGCCAGCGACGAGTCCTCGTACGGTTTATCGATCCGGACTTGAAGCAGGCCTTCCGTATTGATGCTGCCGCCGAATACCGGCATGCCGGGCTGTTTCGTGACCGGAATCGATTCGCCGGTAATGGCTGCTTCGTTGACGGCGCTCGTCCCTTCCAGGACCGTGCCGTCTGAAGGGATCTTCTCCCCGGCTCGGACGAGCACAATATCGTTTGCCTTCAACCGCGCGATCGGGACGATCATTTCCCGTCCGTCTTGAATGACAATCGCTTCCTTTGGAGCAGCATCCAATAGCGCCGATAGCGAGCGGCGGGCGCGGTTCATGCCATAACCCTCCAATAGCTCGTTCAGACCAAACAATATCGCGACCAACGTCGCCTCTTTCCATTCCCCGATCATCACCGCACCGGTTAAGGCTACGGTCATCAACGTATCCATGTTGAATTTCAATCGGAGCAAGTTCCGCAAACCGCGCAGGAACGTAGTGTACCCACTGAGGACAATGGCTGTCAGATAACTTGCAATCTGTACGGCATTGGGTACGTCGAGCAGAAACGTCCCCCCGTAGAGCACGGCGGAAATGACCAGCAGCCAGATTCCCAGGCGACTTTCATGTTCATGCGGTTCACTGGAGTTTCCGAGTTCTGCCGACTTCTGGGAGACGGCTTTCGAAGCAGCCTTAGCAGCCGTACCGTCAGCGGAGCTGGGACCCGGTAAGATTAGGGTGGCTCCGTCTCTTTTCAAAATCCGCTCCACCTGCTTCAAATCCACTGCAGGATGGAGGAGCAGGCGCCCGCTATTATATAGAAGAGAGGCATCCTCCCCGTAATCCAGGCGCTGAATTTCCTCCTGAATCTCCCGGGCACAGTTCGCACAGGACAATCCCAGCACACGATACTCGATGCGATGGCTCTCGCCGGACGTTTGATTTTTTGCCACTGTTGAGTTCATTCGTTCATCTGCTCCTTCTGATGCTCCAGCGTCATGGCTACCAGCGTCTGAATATGATGGTCGCTTAACGCATAGTAGACGTTCTTGCCTTCCTTGCGCGATTTGGCGATATGCAGTGCCTTCAGCTGGCGCAGATGATGGGAAGCCGTCGCCACGGAGACATCGAGTAAATCGGCGATATCGCAGACGCATAGCTCTTGGTGTTGCAAATAATAAGCAATCTTCACCCGATTCGGATCGGACAAAGCCTTAAAGATCTGGACCATCCCGTTCACGTCCCGTTCCTCCAGACTTTCTCGAAGCCTGTTCGTACGTGCAGGTTCGGTGCAATACTGCTCGCACACATCTGCGGTCTCTACCGTGTCGGCCATGGAACGTCGACCTCCTTTATTCAAATCAACGTTTGAATGATATAGTTCAAGTATAAGCGATCTTATAGCATATTCAAAGGTACTTTTGAATGTGTATGGCAACGATTTAGAGGCTCTGCTGCCCCTTCGGGCGCTTGTCGTGCCTTTTTGCGGGATTATCCCTTTCATTCAGATGGGTGTAGGGGAAGGAATGCTAAGAAGGTCTCCCTAGAAAGTGATCTTGTAAGGAGACCCCATGCTTGAACGGAGTCATTAGAAAAATAGACAGGAGCACGGATTTTCATCCCATGCTTCTAAAGTGAGGCGGGCTGCATCGAGAGAGAGGCGGATATTGTCGTCATCGCTGACTGCATCGAAGCGAACTGAAGCGAACTATTGAAGCGAACAACTGGGCTCGCAAACCGCAGCCAAACCGCTTCGTCTCTTCCTGATGCAACGGGATAATGGTCTAAAAGGATCGAATGGCAGCCTAGATATCGGCAACGCCGGCGTCTCCTGACCAAACCTTGGCTTGCTTGTCAATGACCGACACATAGGGGTTGCCGCGAATATAAAACCGCCACGGCTTTGCCGCATATTCCTCCGCATACGCAATGCCGATACGCGGTGCCTGGACGATCACTTCATCCGCTCCAGATCCCTCCGACATCGATCCGCCTTCGATCCAAAGCGGACCACCGGGATGTTCGAGCGGCAAACCGTTCAGCGCTTTCGTGATGTCCAGTGCACGGCACAGCTTGCCGGGGCCGCCTGATAAATCCGCCGGCTTGCGGGCAGCCGTCCCACGATAGCGGCGCATCGCCGCTTCGTCTGCCGAGGATAGAGGCTCGACCGCGCGGATTAGCACGGCTTGCGGGTCGCCTTCCGTACCGGTGACGACGTTCAGGCAGTTATACATGCCATAAATCAGATAGATGTAAGCCGTTCCGCCGGGTCCAAACATAATGTCCGTCCGCGCGGTACGGCGTCCTCCGTAGGCGTGGCTGCCTTTGTCCTCTATGCCGCCGTAGCTTTCCGTTTCGACGATGCGGCAGCGGATGTCGCCTTCTTCCGTACGTCGGACCAGCGTCTGTCCGAGCAGACGGGGGGCGGCCTCCAGGGCCGTCAATCGATAAAAAGCCGGGGGCAACGGCGCCCCCGGTTTGATTTGCTTCAAGATCGGGTCCATTGATAAGGAAGTCTCCTTGAACATTTTTTACTAGCGATTGCTTCCTTTATCGTAAGAACTTTTTCATGTCTTGTCCAACTCCCAACCCCAAACTCCAACTCCAGCCACAGCCAGCCTCTAATCCATCCACCAGCGTTTCAGATCTTCCCACCAGGAGTGGCTCTCCTTCTTCTCCACCTCGGCTGGAGGCGGTACGGGTTCGACTTCGCCTTCTCCATGCGTGGTGCAGTACTCTGTGGGCTCCGTGCCCTCAATGAACACCTCCAGTTTCTTGTCTGGGCAATCCTTCGTGGCGAGCAGCCCCGTATCCGGATCGATGTATACGCTGACCACCCCGTCCGGGATGGGAAAAATCTTCGGAGGTACTTTTTCCAACGCCTTTTCCGTGTATTTGGCGAAGATCGGGGCGGCTTTTCGCGACTCCGTGGTGCCAAGCGTCTTGCCCTTGTCATAGCCAACCCAAACGGCTGTCGACAACTCCGGCGTAAAGCCGACAAGCCAGGCGTCCGTACTAGTCGTTCCGGTTTTCCCGGCGACTGGTCGTTTGATTTCGTTGGAGACGCGGTTGCCCGTCCCTCCGGTCTCAAATACGCTCTCCATCAAATGCGTCAGTACGTAGGCGGCAGAAGCTTCTACCACTTGTTCGCTTTTGGCCGGTTTGGCCTCGTATAACACGCGCCCGCTGGCATCGGTAATTTTTAGCACCGCCACGGGTTCCACGCTGCGGCCCTGGTTGCTGATCACCGCAAACGCCGTAGCCATTTCGAACGGGCTGACCGGAGACGTCCCCAGCGCCAGCGAAGGAACGGCTTGCAACGGGCTGGTAATGCCCATTTTTCGCCCCATTTCGATGACCTGCTCGGCTCCTACTGTGAGAATCGTATTGACCGCATAGATATTGTCCGAAGCCGCTATCGCTTGTCGCATATCGATGTCGCCCAAGTATTTGTCACCGAAGTTTTTCGGGCTATAGGTTTTGCGGTTGTCGTCGTAATGGAACAGCGTTGGTTGACTGCTGAACTTGCTGGCACTGGTTAATTTTCTTGAAGACAGCGCGGTGAGATACATGATCGGCTTAAAGCTGGAGCCGGGCTGCCGCGTTGTGGCGAAGACATGGTTATACTGACTCTTCTTGTAATTGACACCGCCAACCATCGCTTTGATGTAGCCGTTACGCGGATCGATGGAAATGAGAGCAGCTTCCAGATCCGGCGAGTTTGCCAGCTCCGCAGCTACCGCTTCTTCCGCTGCTTTCTGCGCATCCGGATCCAGTGTCGTGTAGATGTTCAGCCCGCCGTGCTCAAGCAGCGTCTCGTCAAAGCCAAGCTCGCCGACTACCACATTGCGAATATAATCGCGGAAATAAGGAGCTTTATCGGTGGGACTTGGCTGCTTCGGCGATTGGAAATTCAGGATCGCCTCATATGCCTCATCGGCTTCCTGCTGCGTGATCTCGCCCGTGGCGACCATCGCCGACAGCACGGTACGCTGACGATCTTTGGCGTTCTTCATATGATTAAACGGCGAATAATAAGTGGGGCCTTTCGGAACCCCGGCTAACATCGCACTTTCGGCCAGACTTAACTCCTTTGCGGGTTTTCCGAAATACATCTGAGCGGCGGCTTCAATTCCGTACGCGCCATGCCCGTAATAAATTTCGTTAAGGTACATGCGCAAAATATCATCTTTGGAGTACTTCATCTCCAGCTGGGCGGTGTACATCGCCTCCTTAATTTTGCGGGACCAGGTCCGTTCATGCGACAGATACAAATTCCGCGCCAGCTGCTGGGTTAAGGTGCTCGCTCCTTGGACGGTGCCCATTTCCTTGATATTCACCAGGGTTGCTCGGGCCATCCCTTTCAAATCAAAGCCAAAATGGTTGTAAAACTGCCGGTCTTCGGTCGCCAGCGTCGCCTTGATCAGCCAAGGCGAGATCTCTTGCAGCTCCACGCTTTCCCGGTTCTTCCCGCCATCCGAAAACACCGCGATCGTCTCTCCCCGGCTGTTAATCAGCTGCGAGTTCCGATCTGATCCGGCGAGGGGCAGTTCGGCTTGGGACAAGTAGAGGAGCAGGAGGCCGACAGCGCATAGACCAAGGAGCCCCGTGCCGACCATCAGCTTGAACAGCAAAAGCCACGGACGGCGAGGTTTACGTTTATGATAATGTCGATCACTGCGAACGAGTTTCTGCACGAGAGGACTCTCCTTTCCGATCCTATAGCAAATCCGTGCTGCGAACGTCTAAAGTTCAGTATGGGAAAGTTTGGGAGAGATCATTCACGTCAGAAGCTGTGTTTGCGCCGTTAATTTGGGAGATGTGTTATTATTTTTTCGTTTGGTACAATATAGGAAATGATGTTTTGGGCTGACCTGCACGATTATGATCATAAGGAAAGAAGGGTGATCGCATGGAATTATGGTTTACGGAGAAGCAAACCCCCGTGTTTGGGATTACGGCAAAAATACGCGAAACGCTGGTTACGGAAAAAACGGAGTTCCAGGACTTGGCGATGTTAGATACGGAGGAATTTGGCCGGATGCTCGTCTTGGACGGCATGGTGATGACCACCATCAAAGATGAGTTCGTTTATCACGAAATGGTGGCGCATCCAGCGCTGTTCACCCATCCGAATCCGAAGCGGGTGCTCGTTGTAGGCGGCGGGGACGGCGGGGTTATTCGCGAGGTGATCAAGCATCCCGAAGTGGAGCAGGCAGTGCTGGTCGAGATCGACGGCAAGGTTATTGAATATTCCAAGAAATACTTGCCGGAGATTGCCGGGGAGCTGGACAATCCGCGGGTGGACGTGCAGGTCGCAGACGGCTATATGCATATTATTGAAAGCAAAAATCAATACGACGTCATCATGGTCGATTCTACCGAACCAGTGGGGCCGGCGGCGCCTTTATTTGAGCGCGGATTTTATCAAGGGATTTATGAGGCGTTAAAAGACGATGGCATCTTCGTTGCCCAGACTGATAACCCTTGGTTCAAAGCGGATTTGATTCAAAAGGTGAACAAAGACGTGAAAGAGATCTTCCCCATCGTTCGCGTTTACGGTGCGAACATCCCAACTTATCCAAGCGGGTTGTGGACGTTCACAATGGGCAGCAAAGTTTATGATCCACTGCAGGTGGACGAGACGAACATCCCTGAACTGGACACCAAGTACTACACGCCGCGTCTTCATAAGGCCGCATTTGTGCTGCCCAAATTCGTGGAAGACCTCGTGAAGTAAAATACGTCGTTCGGACTATAAATGGCCTGTCTAAAGTGTGATAGTATGATTTATATCACCACTTTCACATGGGACAAGGCGGGATTTTTATCAGAAGAAATAACCCAGCCCGAAGCATGCTTGCGGGCCTTACGATGATTGTTGTAGTGATGGTAGTCGGCTGGATCTTTTACGGCCGTCCGGATGCACCACCTTCTGGCGACTCCATTGAAACGCCGGTACAAGCTCCGACGACGGTTACAGGAGAAGCTTCAGACGTTGCGAATAACGATCTTGCTGTCGAGTCGCCGTATTTGCTAGACCATCTTCCTTTCAAGGATGAGGAGGTTCTTGCGATCACGGTTGGCGGAAACGGGAAAAATACCCGCATTCCAGCGCAGCGGCAATTTGTCCTGTTGGAATCGCTGCGTTATACGGATATGAAAAGTGCGCTTGCGGGTTCGGTACCGGCGGCTTCCCGGAAGCCGGTTGTTCTGCAGTTTAAGGTGGCAAACACGCACTATGAGCTAACCTATGATTTAACCAGTAACGCTTTTGAGTACCAAGGGAATTATTACTACGCTGACGACCGGGTGCTGCTGTTGATGCAAGGTCTGTTCCGCGAGCGGGAGGAGCTGGCTTCGTTGGATGCCCTGCAGGAGCAAGCAAGGGTGGAGCAAGAGAAGGAATCCTCCGTGAACCTGGATACGGCTCCTGCAGCTCCGTTGGACGGGGAAGCCGCGCAGGTGGATGGCCTGGACTTCGATGGATGGGAGCAGCGGCTAACCCAATATCCGCCCGAGGAGATCGTTTGGGCCAAGCCATACTATGATGACGGTACCGGTCAGGTGAAGGAAGCCCGTTTATTTAGAGACGGGGTGCTGGAGCTGAATCGGATGATCGTTTTTACGCGGCCGGTTCACCAGTGCGCAGCTGGCGTAAAGACGGGGATCAGCACGGCTGACGTTACGGAGAAATTAGGGACAAAGGCACTGAAGCTGGATAGCCGCTGGAGCTATAAAGTCGGGGATTATTTCCGGTTTCATGTGTATTTCCAGGATGACAAAGTGAAATACCTCGCATTAAGTCAACCCTTGTAGGCCGTATCTGGTCATGAAGGGAGGGAAGGAGCCGCTGAAGCAACGGCTCCTTTTTTTGCCTATGGGGGGCGTTGTACCGTATATGTATTGAATTGCCGGGGCGAACTGGCTATAGTAGTACAGTAAGGATCGATGTCGGAAGGAGTTTTGACCTATGCCGGAAACCAAGCCGGTAAGCCTTGTGCTGACAAGCCGACAGGGAACGGAAGAAACGGTGCAGCACCTGCGGGGAGATCTCATCCGCCGGAGCGACACCTTATATATCCGCTACGAAGAACCAGACCCGGGACCGGATGGTGCGAAGACGCGAACGATGATCAAACTATCTAGGAACGAGCTGAAAATCATCCGCCACGGAGGCGTAGAAGCCGAGCAAACCTTCCGCAGCGGCAGTCGAACACCAGGGTTTTACCGCTCACCCTTTACTCGGTTTAATCTTTCTACCGACACGGTGAAGCTGGAATCCCGATGGGACGGGGCAGTTGGTCAGGTGATCTGGGAGTATGATTTGTACGTATTTGAAGAACTATCAGGACGTTTTGAACTCAGTCTACATATACAGGAGGACGTTTAAATGCCACACAATCCGTTGGAACAAATGAACCAGGCGCTGAAGGAAGCGATCCTGGATGCGATCGTATCCGCTGGTCTTGCGCAGCGTGAGGAAATCCCGGCGATCGTCTTAGAAGTGCCGAAGGACAAGGCACACGGGGATTTTGCGACCAATGCGGCAATGCAACTGACGCGAATCGCCAAGAAGAATCCGCGCCAAATCGCGGAAGAAATTCTCGGGCAACTGGACTATGGAAAGGCTGGGATCGAGAAGGCAGAGGTTGCCGGTCCCGGGTTTATCAATTTTACGTTAAGCAAGAGTTATTTGTATCCGATTCTGCTGCAGGTCTACCGTGAAGGTGAGAACTATGGCCGCACTTCATTAGGTAATGGGAAAAAGGTGCAAGTCGAATTCGTCAGCGCTAACCCGACAGGCAGCTTGCACCTCGGTCATGCCCGGGGCGCAGCTGTAGGTGATGCGCTGTGCAACGTGCTGGATTTCGCCGGTTACGACGTGACGCGCGAATACTATATCAATGACGCCGGGAACCAGATCGTCAATCTGATCAAATCCATTGAGGCTCGCTATCGCCAAGAGCTTGGACAAGACGTAGAGATGCCGGAAGACGGATATCATGGCGAAGACATCAAGGGATTCGCCAAAGAGCTTGTTGCCGAACAGGGGGACAAGCTGCTGGGAATGCCAGAAGAAGAACGGACCGCGTTCCTGCGTAAATTCGGACTGGAGAAAGAGCTGTCCAAAATCCAGCGCGACCTGGAACGGTTCCGGGTTCGCTTTGACGTCTGGTTTAGCGAAACGTCCCTGTATCAGGATGGCCAAGTTGAAGCATCGCTGTCCGAGCTGCGTGAAAAGGGGCAGACGTATGAGCAAGACGGAGCAACCTGGTTGAAAACGACGGCTTACGGAGATGACAAGGACCGTGTATTGGTGAAAAATGACGGGACCTACACCTATTTGACGCCGGACATCGCATACCATCGCAATAAATATGATCGCGGCTTCGATCGGATCATCAATATTTGGGGCGCTGATCACCACGGTTATATTCCTCGGGTGAAGGCCGCCATGCAGGCGATCGGGAAAGATCCGGAGAAACTGACCGTATTGATTGCACAAATGGTCAGCCTGTTCCAGGACGGCGAGAAGGTGAAAATGTCCAAACGGACCGGTAAAGCGGTCACTATGGTGGATTTGATGGATGAGGTTGGGGTAGACCCGATCCGTTACTTCTTTACAATGCGCAGCATGGATTCACATCTGGATTTCGATATGGATCTGGCAATTTCCACCTCCAATGAAAACCCGGTGTACTACGTGCAATATGCCCATGCCCGGATTTGCAGCATCTTCCGCCAGGCGGAAGAACAAGGTATCCAGATTCCGGCGGCAGAGAACGTGAATCTCAGCAAGCTGACCGCTGAGCATGAATACGATCTGTTGCGGAAGCTCGGCGAGCTGCCGGAGGAAATTAACGTAGCTGCTGAGAACTACGCACCGCACCGATTGGTCCGCTATGTCTATGAACTGGCAGCGCTGTTCCACAGCTATTACCGGGCGGAGCGAGTCATTACAGAAGACGCGGAACAAACGGCGGCACGTCTGGTGCTGCTCGGCGGGGTGCGCACGGTACTTGCCAACGTGCTTCGTCTGATCGGCGTATCCGCGCCAGAAAAAATGTAATTCGCGGAAGCTGTTACGCGAGTTGCTTTAGTTGAGTGTCTCTTTGCATGATTATCCCGCTAATCAGACGCTGTTGCGTTCGATTTTGGGGCTATCCCGTTGAATTAGAGCGCTTATGCCTTTGATCAGGCTTGTATCCCGTTTGATCAGAGGAGGTTGTGCTTGTGCTTGATTACTGAGGTATCCCGATGAACCAGATGAAGGCTTGATTTGGATATCCACCTTAGACGACGACTTACCAAAAGGGATAATCGTGCAAAAAGAGCCGGGAAAGAGATCTATACTACCTATACAAGATTCAGTGTGCCTGCTTCGTGTTGAACTGCTGTATCCCAGCAAAGCACGGAGCAGGCACATTGCGATTAGATCAGTCCGCAAAGGGAAGCAGCAGGCGGCGGGCTTTAGCTTCTGCTACGCCCCAATTTGGTGCGCAGCAGGCGCACCGCACTCAGCTCGCCAGCGCCTCCGCCTTTGGCTCTGGCCGCTGTGCTGGCTAGCGGCTTAGCGGTACGACGCAGCCGGCGCTTGACCTCGCTTGGCTTCATGTCCGGCTTCATGGCCAGCAGCAAGGCTACGGCACCGCTCACATGGGAAGTTGCCATGGAGGTGCCGCTCATTTCGCGGTAACCTCCGCCCAGCCAGGCGGAGCTGATTTTTTCACCGGGGGCGTAAATATCGATATTTGGACCGTAGTTGCTGAAGGAGGCGATTTTGCCGTCCTTGCCGGTTGCACCTACAGAGATCGTTTGCGGGTAACGGGCCGGGTAATCGCAGCCGCGTCCCTTTTTGTCGTTCCCCGAGGACGCGACCACCACGATGCCTGCGTTATAGGCTTTGCGAATAATATTTTGCAAAGAGGCGCTGTTGCTCTTCATACCAAAGCTCATATTTACGATGTGCATCCGGTTGCGTACGCACCAGTCGATGCCCAAAATGATGTCAGAAACGAAGGCGGAGCCATTATGATCAAACGCCTTCACCGGAAATATCAAAGAACGCGGGGCTACGCCCATCATCCCTTGAGATCCGCCGGAGGCCGCGATGGTTCCGGCGATATGCGTGCCGTGTCCGTTATCGTCGTATGGTAAGCTGAGTCGATTCAAGAGATTAATCCCGCGAGCCAAGGAATGGCGAAGATCCGGATGGTTGAAATCGGCTCCCGTATCAATCACGCCGATACGGACCCTGTAGCCTGTGGACACGGACCAGGTTTCCGGGGCGCCGATTCGCCGCACCCCCCAAGGGATGGATGGAGCTTGCCCCTTGCCTGTCGGGGCCGGGCTATGGACGCTGACAAGGCTGTCGTCTTCGACCCACAGGCCGAAACGGGAGCGGGCCACTTCCCCACGTAAACCGAGGGGACAGATCAGCGCCTGCAGCAGCGAGGATGTGCGGATGTGCCGCAGTGCGGGATGCTGGCGCTTGTGCTTAAGCAATTGGCGGACGCATTCGGCAAATTCTGCCGGGTGTGCAAAGCGGATAATGATTCGACCGCTTTTTCCGGAGGCGTCGACATGATCGTTCAAAAACCTGAGGAATCCGGAGTAGTCCATGTATGAGTAGCCCCTCCTACGAAGCGTGTTGCAGTATAGTATGACGTTCCTTTTTTCATTGAATGGGGAAGCGGCCCTGTTTTAATGGAAATGGGCCCGGATTGCTGGATTTCGCGCGAATCCGGCGTGTCAAAGTGCAAATCTGGACATAGGATGAAGGGAAGGCCTTGCGGCTTTCGCCAACCCAAGAGAGGGCAGGGCCTTCTTTTGGGGAAGGATACA
Organism: Paenibacillus sp. 3LSP; assembly: GCF_032465655.1. NCBI lineage: Bacteria > Bacillati > Bacillota > Bacilli > Caryophanales > Paenibacillaceae > Paenibacillus > Paenibacillus sp. 3LSP. Next base: position 36,522 of record NZ_JAWDJI010000268.1, read on the forward strand.
GTCAAGGAGCGGGGGACTAGGGGGTTCTCCGCTCCTTCCCTTTTGGCGGCGGGGCTTTGGTGTGTTTTTAAAACTTGCAATTTGATGCCAAATAGGTTTTACTAATGTGTGATATGGATATGTTAGTGAAAGAAACCGGCTCTAACGATAAGGTTTCATCATTGCTTTATAGTGAACTTTTGCGTGAGAGGAAGTGTCCGTAACGTGAGTACCCCGCTGAATTTGAAAATCGACCCGGAGAAAGTCCAAGAAATTCCTATGGTCGATTTGGCCTTTATGATTTTGAAGGCGGCAAACACGCCATATTACTACCGTGACTTGATGAATGAGGTCGCTAAGCTTCGCGGCATGAACGAGGAGCAAATTAACGAGGCGATTGCGCAGCTTTATACGGAGATCAACATCGACGGCCGGTTTGCCTGCGTTGGCACCAACCTGTGGGGCCTGAAACGCTGGTATCCGATCGAGCGGTCGGAAGATCCGGTCGGCAGCTCCAAGCGTCCGCGCATCATTAACGACGACGACGATCTGGAAGATGACGATTTTGTGGAAGAGGATGATACATACGTATCCGATGACGAAGAGGATTACGATGTACTCGACGAGGATTCCGAAGACGAGTTGTTCCCAGATGATGACGATGACGACGTGGAAGATGTGGACGACGAAGAGTTGCTTCCAGATGAGGAACTTGAAGACGAGGAAGACCTTAGCGAAGAGGACGACGATCTGGACACCGATGAGGATTTCGACGATAGCGACGAGGATTAATTAGCCTTGAGGCAGGAGCCTCGCGATATCTGAAGGGCTTATGAAGGACGGCGATGGCCGTCCTTTTTCATTCCTTATTTTGTTCATAAGATGCGCTCTGACTTGACTTGACACGAACTAGGGTAACGGGTAAACTATTGCATGGGCTTATGATTCAAACCTATATAACATGTGAATTTTATTAAAAAGTGCCCCGACCATTTCGGGTGTCACTTTTTATTTTTTTATGCCTTTTTGGCTATGTTTTACCGGATAATAGGTTACGCTAATGATCTAAGTTACCTGAATTTCTGGGATCCGATGGGATTGTGAACACGTACTACTTTAGGAGGTTTTTGGCTGTGGCAAAATACATTTTCGTGACAGGCGGGGTCGTATCCTCACTGGGGAAAGGGATTACGGCGGCTTCGCTGGGAAGGCTGTTGAAGAACAGGGGATTAAAGGTAACGATCCAGAAATTCGATCCTTATATTAACGTCGATCCGGGTACGATGAGCCCGTATCAGCACGGGGAAGTGTTCGTCACGGACGATGGCGCTGAGACTGACTTGGATCTGGGCCATTATGAACGTTTTATCGATATCAATCTTTCTAAGAACAGCAATGTGACGACTGGGAAAATCTATTCCTCCGTTATTGGCAAAGAACGTCGCGGCGAGTATCTGGGCGGCACGGTTCAGGTCATTCCGCATATTACCAACGAAATTAAAGAGCGTGTCTTCCGCGCTGGGCGTGAAGCAGGGTCTGACGTGGTCATCACCGAGATCGGGGGAACCGTCGGTGACATTGAGAGCTTGCCGTTCCTGGAAGCGATTCGTCAAATCAAGAGCGACATCGGACGGGAGAATGTGATGTATATTCACGTCACGCTCATTCCATATATTAAAGCGGCTGGCGAAGTGAAAACCAAGCCGACTCAGCACAGCGTCAAAGAACTGCGCAGCATCGGGATTCAACCGAACGTGATCGTCTGCCGTACCGAGCATGAGCTGTCGGACGATATCAAAGCGAAAATTGCACAGTTCTGCGATGTGGATCCAAGCGCGGTTGTGGAGTGCCGGGATGCCAATACGCTGTACGAAGTGCCGCTGAACCTGCTCGATGAAGGGCTGGACGAGATCGTTGTCAACCATCTGAAGCTGACGACGCCGGCTCCGGATATGCGTGAATGGGAAGGCCTCGTGGATCGCATTAACAAGCTGGAGAAGACGGTGGAAATCGCCATCGTCGGGAAATATGTGGCGCTGCATGACGCTTACCTCAGTGTAGTAGAATCGTTATCCCACGCCGGCTTTGATGCGAATGCCGATGTGAAGATCCGCTGGGTGAACGCAGAGGAAGTTACAGACGAGAACGTGGATGAGCTGCTGCAAGGCGTTGGCGGGATTTTGGTTCCAGGCGGCTTCGGCGATCGCGGTATTGAAGGCAAAATTACAACGATCAAATATGCTCGCGAGAAGCGGATTCCGTTCTTCGGCATTTGCTTGGGGATGCAGGTTGCGGTGATCGAATATGCTCGTTCGCTGGCCGGACTTCAAGGCGCGAACAGCTCGGAGATCAACCCTTCCACGGAGTATCCGGTAATCGATCTGTTGCCGGAGCAGAAGGATATCGAAGATCTGGGCGGTACGATGCGACTTGGGTTATACCCTTGTAAGCTGGTACCGGGATCGCTTGCGATGCAATGTTATAACGATGAACTGATTTACGAGCGCCATCGCCACCGGTATGAGTTCAACAATGCATACCGTGAGACATTGGAGCGCGTGGGCCTGCGCATTTCCGGGACTTCGCCGGACGGCCGATTGGTGGAAATCGTCGAGCTTCCGGATCATCCTTGGTTCCTGGCGGTGCAGTTCCATCCGGAATTCACCTCCCGTCCGAACCGTCCGCAGCCGTTGTTCCGCGAGTTCGTGAAAGCTTCGATCGCTCACCTGTCCTAAACGGATTTATCGAAAATTCCAATCTCAAAGCACCTGTAATTTTGGGGCAACTGATTTTTTAAGGCTCTTTTTTCCAGTGGAGAAGGGTTTTGCAAATCGGGAGCGAAGTATTTACTTATGACCAGGATTACATGGTGGACTTGTGGGAGGGCTTTTCGGTGGAAGAGAAGAAAGTATTAATTGTCGATGATCAGAACGGTATCCGCATTTTATTGATGGAAGTGTTTAGCAGCGAAGGGTATAAAACGTTTCAGGCAGCCAACGGTAAGATGGCTTTGGAAATCGTCCGCAGCGACTCGCCGGATTTAGTGCTTCTCGACATGAAAATCCCGGGCATGGACGGTTTGGAAATCCTTAAGCATATCAAGGAGGTCAATCCAGAGATCAAGGTAATCATGATGACCGCTTACGGTGAGCTTGACATGATCAAGGAAGCGACGGACCTTGGGGCGCTGATGCATTTTACGAAACCCTTTGACATTGATGAAATGCGCGCAGCAGTTAATTTACAGCTTAAAAGTGGAAATGTACTTTAAAGCAAGAGATGTTCTAAATAATAAACCTCCTGAGGATGATGGCGTGTTTTCCACGCGGATCCTTGGGAGGTCCTTTTTTTATTATTTTATTGGCATTCTGCACCATTAAGTAACCGATTCTACGTATATCCGGCACAGTTGCTTCAGTTCTTCCTCGGGCATAGGCTCCGGCGCGGAGGCTCCACAGATCAGACCATTGAAGAAGGCGTGGCCAATAAGCGGCCCGATGAACATTCTCATTGACATTTCCTCATCGCCGTCCTCCAGCTTCACCAACCCCGTTTCCCTGCACTTCTTCAGCAGATCCGTCAATACTTCGGTGCTTTTAGGAAAGGATTCGAGAAGCAGCTCCCCGAGCTCAGGAAAGCGGACTGATTCCGCAAAAACGATGCGAAGAATGGATAGATAAAGCGGGTCACTTAGCTTTACGGCGATGACTCGGGCCATCATCAGCATAGTATCGTAGAGCTGTTCCCGGTTTTCGGGCAGGGGCATGCTCGCTAGTGACGGCTGCTTCTCCTCCGTAAGCTCGTGGATCACTTGGCACAGCAGGTCGGAGAACAGCGCTTCCTTAGTCGAGTAATAGCGATACAGCGTCTGCTTGGATATGCCGGCTTCCGAGGTGACGAGATCCATGCTCGTTCCAGCGTACCCCCGGGTTAGGAAGAGGCTGCGGGCAGCCGTCAAAATTTGCTTGCGCTTTGCCGCTTCCCGCGGCGACAGGTTTATCATAGGTCCAGATCGCTCCTCCATGCTTTGTATTACTTGTTCAAATTATTTCATATCGTACAAGACGGGTCAATGAGCGCAAAAGCTTCACCTTGACAGATGGTGCGAGCCATTTTATATTTTATCAAACTGTACAGTACAGTATGATCTTATTTCTATTGTAGCAGGCAATGGACCAGAAAAATCCGGAAGTACGATACAAGCTAACCGGAATACAGAATGCGGGGTATATCTATTATGTTATTTATTAAACATGAATTCGGAATGTAGCCTAGCCAAAATCTGAGAGATTCACGTTGTGACAA
>NZ_JAWDJI010000269.1:0-393 GCF_032465655.1 Paenibacillus sp. 3LSP
CGGTTTGGTACTGTAATCTTCATTTGTGTACGGCCCCCACATTTCGCTTTCCGTCAATGTCGGCACGTATTGACGATATTTCCCCGCATAAAATTTAAAATCTTTAATCGTGTACGGTGTCCCAGCGTTTGACCCTTTACGGAGTAATATTCCACCAGGCAAATTGTTAAGCTCCAAACGCCCCCGGTACACACCAACGCCGTTTACGATGATTTCTAAAATGTCCTCACGCTTTTCAATCCTGATGTTTCTATAGACGTTATCATCCCAAGGACTATCCGCAACATAAGAATCATTTACCGGATAATGTCCAACGTCCAAAAAGTTGTAATATACGTCAATTCTTGCAACGCCGCTTGTAGCCTTTGGCATAACTAAAACAACAGTTTCCTG
>NZ_JAWDJI010000270.1:0-13490 GCF_032465655.1 Paenibacillus sp. 3LSP
ATAGTCGCTGGGGATTTCCTCTTTATATTTTGATTATATTACACGCCAGAAAGTACAAACTCCGGGGATTGGCATCCTGATATCGCAAGAAAAACATCCGCTAAACGCGGTCTGTCGACTTAGAATGTACGTCGATTGATTTTTTTCTTACAGGCAAGATGCTGCGATTTTTGTGAAACAACCTTATCACACGAATTCGCTTCATCACCTCCGTTCCGACAGCACTTCCCATCGAGCCGAGCAGCACGCTGGCAGTTGCCACTTTGATCAGGTAGTACAGCCCCGTTCCGGTGATCAAATCCAGGATAATGAAATTCCGAATCGTTGATGCCCGAATCGACACAAAAATAAATGGACGTTGTTTCCGCTCCATCATCGTTCTCCCCATTCCTCTCCATCCTTGCTGTTCAACTATATGGGGGGCAGAGTTTGGACTATTCGTAAAAAAAGAACCCCCGAACTTGTATGAAGTCGGGGGTTCTTCGCTATTCGTCGAGATGATACGGCTTCAGATTCAGAGGCAACGCTGCCGGCGGAGTGCAGGTGCTTTGCATTTGATAGAAGGTGCCCGTATCGGAAGCATCATGGAAGCCCCACATGGCCTCCAGCACATGATAGGCAAGCTCGCCGGTGGCGCGGTGCGGCCGCCCGTGCAGTAAAGCGCTGGCCATATCCGCTGGGCCGATGCCGCGGCTGTTCTCGGCGTAGCCCGGGAGTAAAGGCACTTCGGTCCAGGCTTCTTCGCCGATCCTGCGGAACTTCACCGGGCCGCCAAAAGTGTTAGGATCCGGCACAAGTAGGGTGCCTTCTGTCCCGTGAATTTCGATTGGCGGAAGTGTACTGCCGCCAAAGATGTCAAAGCTGGTCGTGAGCGTAGCGATCGCGCCTTGCGCAAACTCCAGCGTGCCGGTGACATGGGTCGGGACTTCGACCGGGATCTTTTGCCCATACTTTTTCTCGCTGGTGATGGTACGCTGTTCCAGCGCTTTGCCGGTCATGCCGGCGATCCGCTTAATCGGCCCCAGCAGTTGAATAAGTGCGGTCAAATAGTAGGGGCCCATATCAAACATCGGGCCGCCGCCTTTGGCATAATAAAATTCCGGATCCGGATGCCAGAACTCATGGCCGCGGCTCATCATAAATGCCGCCGCTGAGACCGGCCGGCCAATCGCCCCGTCCTGGATGAGCTTCAGGGCTGTTTGGATGCCGGCGCCAAAGAACGTTTCCGGCGCGCTGCCGACCATCAGTCCACGCTCGCGGGCCGCGGCGAGAACGGCCAAGCCTTCCTCGCGGGTGACAGCCAGCGGCTTCTCCACGTATACATGTTTACCGGCTTCCAGCACCTTTAGGCAAACCTCGGCATGGGCTGCCGGAATTGTTAAGTTAATGACGATCTGGATGTCAGGATCCTGCAGCAGCTCGTCAACCGTGCAAGCAAAGGGGACGTTATATTGCTTGGCCTGCTCCTGCGCCCGGTTCAAGTCGAGGTCGGCGCAGGCGACGAGATCAAGCGCTTCGAACTTTGCACAATTCTCCATGTAGATGCCGCTGATTTTGCCGCAGCCGATAATCCCTACTTTGATTTTGTCCATTATTGGCTGTCCCCCATGCCCGTGTAATTGCTGTCAATCCGTGCATTTTCACCAAGAGACTCGACTGCAAGGCGTTTGCCTTCTGCCGCCCACAGCATCCCGCGGGTCATCATTTCCTTCACTGGAGGCAGGTCGACGATGTCAGCATGATGTCCCAGCGAGTTATAGTACACGCGTCCAACTCCCCAGCGCTTAGTCCAGACCACTGGCATATCCACCGGCTTGTTCAGACGATGGGGTCCGTCAACGACCGGGAAGCGCGTCGTGGCGAGCACTTCAACGGCAGGATCGACATGCAGGTAATATTGCTCCGTTTTCACATAAAAGTCTTCGATTCCCTCCACCAGCGGGCTGGAATTGGCGATAATCTCCACCTTGTACTCGACTCCGTCATTCCCCGGGTGGGCTACCCATTGTCCGCCGGTCATAAATTGCCAGTCGACATTGTTTCGGAACGAATCACACATTCCACCATGGCAGCCAGCTAATCCGGTTCCGGCTTGTACCGCCGCGGATACGTTATTGACGAACTTTTGTTCAATTGTTCCCATCGTCCATACCGGGACAATCAGATCAAGACCGAGGAGCTTCTCCGCATCGGCAAAAGCCTCCAGCGTATCGGAGACCTCCACCTCAAAGGCGTGCTCCCGCAAAGCGCCGGCAAAGATGCTGGCAACCTGCTCCGGCTCATGTCCGTCCCAGCCGCCCCAAACGATTAAAGCTTTTTTCATTTCTTAATTCCTTCTCTCGTGATTAGTTGTTGGATCTAAGCTAACGGACACCAAAGGCGTTATCAACTTACACATGCACCTCCGGGATTTCTAACGGACCGAGGAGACCTTATTTCGAAAAAAATCAGCCCCGTGTTCGCCGCAATCGGCCGGTAAGGTCATTGGAGTCCGTTACAGCGGGAAATTGCCGGGAAATCGGCAAATAAGCTCCCTGTGGTCCGTTAGAGTAACGTGTCCATCACATTTCAGAAATCGCGACCCAGCGCCGATCTTCAATCGAGCGTTCTACCGCTTCCAGCACAGCCTGGCATTGCACGCCTTCACGGAAGCTTGGCACCGGCTGACGGCCTTCCCGAATGGCCGAAGTCAGCTCCAGCACCTCGTGCGTAAACGTATGTTCGAACCCGATCGTGTGCCCTGGCGGCCACCAAGCTTCGGCATAAGCGTGAACCGGATCGGTAGCGAGCACACGCCGGAAGCCTTGGACATCAGCATCGTCGGAGGTGAAGTATACCTCAAGCTCATTCATCCGCTCGAAGTCGAATCTTACGCTGCCCAAGCTGCCGTTGATTTCAAACGCATTCGTCGAACGATGACCCGCGGCAAACCGCGTGGCCTCAAAGCTGCCTAATGCACCGTTAGTGAAGCGGGCCAGGAACAGCGTAGCGTCATCGACCGTGACTGGTCCCTTCGGCGCATCGGCGCTGCTCTTGGCGCTAAGACCGGTCATATTCTCCGCGAGCGGCCGTTCCTTAATAAACGTCTCGCTCATGCCAATCACTTCCTGGATGTCCCCAACCAGATAGTGAGCGAGATCGATCAGATGCGCCCCTAAATCGCCATGGGACCCTGATCCAGCAATATCCTTCTGCAGCCGCCAAACCAGCGGGAAGGACGGATCCATGACCCAATCCTGCAGGAACCAGGCCCGGAAATGGTAGATCCGTCCGAGTCGGCCGCTCTGTACCAGCTCCTTCGCTAACCGGACGGCCGGCGAGAAACGGTAGTTGAAGCCGACCATATGGGCGACGCCTGCGGCTTCAGCCGCAGCCAGCATCTCCCGGGCATCCTGCAATGTAAGCGCTAACGGTTTCTCGCAAAAAATATGCTTACCTGCCTTCGCTGCCGCCAACGCGATTTCCTTATGGGCGTCGCTGGGGGCATTGATGTCGATCAGGTCGATATCGTCTCTGGCGACTAGCTCTCGCCAATCCGTCGTCGTTTCGCGCCATCCCAGCTGATTTGCTGCCTCTTGCACCGCTTTTTCGTTCCGGCCGCATAATACAGCCATCTCCGGCTTTAAGGCGTCAGGGAAAAACATCGGCAGCGCCCGGTAGGCGTTGCTGTGGGCTTTGCCCATAAACTTATAACCGATCATTCCAACTCGCAGCGGGTTCATCGAATTCCTCCGTTTCGCGGGTATAGTCAAAGTTTTTATAATTTAACTTTTTCAAACCCATTATAATTAGATTTCCTTGCAATCTCTCGCCAGTTTATGCGTATATCTGGACAAAATATGCGTTTTCCCATTCCCTGCATTGCCGTTCGACTATCGTGAGGGACGCAGGCTGGATGGGACATAGCCCCGCAGCTCCTTAAACACGCGGTTAAACGTGCGAATGCTGCTGAAGCCGCACTCAAGAGCGATTTCCATAATGCTGAGTTCGCTGGTCAACAGCTGATGCTCCGCGCTGAGGACGCGAACTGTGTTGAGGTAAGTTTTAAAATTCATGCCGATGGCAGCTTTGAAGGAACGGCTGAAATGGGAGGGCTCCATGGAAAAACGCTTCGCCATCACCTCCACATTTAATTCCTCCCGGTAATGGTCCTCGATATAGGACAAAATTTGCTGCATCCGAGCCCGGCGGGACTCATACTTCTCCTTCGTGGTGCGGTCCATGGGCAGCGTGTCCAACGCTCTTTGCAGGCTGCCGCACAGCTTTAAGATTCCAGCTTTCAGCAGCAAGGGGTAGCCGGGTTTCTTTTCGTCTTTTTCCTGGATCAGCTCGTCTAAGATCGTTTTTACGGTTTCAAGCCCTGGAGTACCTGCTGGAATATAGGGGGAGGTGAAGCGGAAGTCGGACGGCCAGCTTTTGGTCATCGTAATCCACTCCGGTTTACAGATCAGAATAATGATTTCCGACTCCAACTCCCGGCTGTCAAAATAGTGGATATCGTTGCTGCCGCAGATGACCATGTCGCCTTGCCGAAGCAAGCGGATCTCTTCATTCACCCCAATTCGAATGGCGCCGGAGCGGACATAAATAAACTCGATTTCAGCATGGAAATGGGGATAAAACGTAATATTCTTGCTTTGGTAAATGTCCATCGGAAGCTCGGGATCCAATTTCCAATTTTGATAGAACGATTTCACTTAGATCCCTCCGTGTCATTAAAATTACCTTCCCTCCTAAATGTACTGCATGATGGCGGAAGATTCCTCTTTTTTTCTTAGAAGAATAGATGGAGGAGCTTGGACATAGGATGAAATTGGAACAATTCAAAAAATGGAAATGATGGTGGCAATATGAAGCATCGATGGGTCAAAATATTTCAAATTGCCGTAACTTACATCGGTACGGTGGTTGGCGCCGGTTTTGCTTCGGGACAATCGATTATGCAATTTTTTACCCTATATGGTTCGGTTGGCGCTGCCGGGATTATTGTTTCGACGCTGCTGTTCATGTGGTTAGGGACAAAAATGATGATCTATGCCCATCGAATCCAGGCATTTTCGTACCAAGAGTTTAATGATCATTTGTTTGGCTCCTTGTTCGGCAAGGTTGCCAACTTCCTGACCCTGCTGATCCTGCTGGGGGTTACCGCCGTCATGTTGTCCGGCACCGGGTCAATCTTTGCTGAGCAGCTTCAGCTGCCTTATCAGCTCGGAATCATCGTGAGTATCGTCCTGAGCTATCTGGTGATGACACGGGGGATGAACGGTATCGTCGTGGTGAATGTGCTGGTCGTGCCGATGATTCTTCTATTTACGAGCTTGATCGCGTTTCGCGCGATTGAGCCGGAAGGACTGTTTGGGATCAACGGCTTTCAGCTGCAACAATTGCAAAGTTACAAGTGGGTACTGAGCCCATTTGTGTATGCTGCGCTTAATTTTGCATTTATCCAGGCTGTGTTAATTCCGTTGGGGAGTGAGATTCAAGAGGAGAGTACCTTAAAATGGGGAGGCTTCTGGGGCGGTATCGGGCTTGGCTCTATGCTGCTGATCTACCATTTCGCATTGAACTCCCGAATGCCAGAAATGCTAGGTTACGATATTCCGATGGCGGAAATTGTACAGGACCTCGGCCCGTTTCTGCATGTGCTGTTTCTGTTAGTGCTCTATGGCGAAATATTTACGACCCTGATCGGCAATGTCTTTGGCGTCACAAGACAGCTGCATAGCCTCTATAAGGTGCCTGAAAACATGACCATGGTGATGATCCTGCTTGCTTGCTTTGTGATCAGCCAGGCTGGTTTTTCTTCCCTTTTAACCTACCTGTATCCCATGTTTGGGTATATCGGGATGCTGCTGCTTATTTTATTGGCGTTCCGACGGTTACCTCTCCGTTAACTTCCTGTTCTCCATAGCTGCTGAAAATATCACGGAACCGATTTCCCGGCTCGTTTATACTTAGGAAAATCGACTATTTCCCGAGCAATAAAGCTGGTATTTAGCGATTCGCAACCTGTAGTTGACAGATTGCCAACTTCGCTTGGTCGATCGGTGACGGAGGAGCAGCTATGATGGAGGCGGGGTGATGAAGAATATGGATTTTGCAGATAAGCTGCAGAACTATCGGAGACAAAAAGGAATGTCCCAGGAAAAACTGGCGGAAGCGATCGGCGTATCACGCCAAGCGGTTTCGAAGTGGGAGTCGGGTCAGTCATACCCGGAAACGGATAAACTGATCGCATTATGCGAATTGTTTGAGGTTAGCATGGATCATTTGGTCCGGGGAGTGCCAACGGAAAAAAGGGAGCTTTCTCCGGAATCAAATGGATCGGCGATGTTCCGCTATCGATATCACTATGAATATAAAAGTGAAAGAACCTGGTTTGGCGTACCGCTCCTGCACATCAATGTGGGGCGCGGGATGTACGTCGCCAAAGGGATCATCGCGATCGGCAATATTTCCATCGGCGCTGTCTCCCTGGGGCTCATTGCGCTTGGCGGTTTAAGTCTGGGTGTGTTGGCGGCGGGGGTGATAAGTCTGGCTGCGATTGCCTTAGCCTTGATTCTAGCGTTGGGCGGCTTTGCGGCCGGTTTCATCGCAGCTGGAGGGGCCGCTGTTGGTGTGTTGGCTTTTGGCGGATTCGCCGTGGGCGTGTATTCCTTTGGCGGCCTAGCGATCGCATCGAGGATTGCCGTCGGAGGTTATGCCAGCGGGCACATCGCCATTGGTGATGCTGTACGCGGAACTTATTCAATGGCGATCCCAGACGGCGAATTGACCCACGTTCAGGCCGAACAGGTGAGGGCTTTGATCAACCAGGAATACCCAAAGATGTGGAAACCGCTGACAGAATGGATCGTTTCATTATTCCATTGATAGGATAAGTAGATGAGCCGGACATTTCCCTGGATATTAGGGAGGGTCCGGCTCGATTGATGTTCACCTTAGCCTTCAATGGGGACTAAGATATCCCAGTCTTTAAACACGGGCTGCAGCCCGTTATGATAGAGCATTTCCCGAATCTCAGCCACGCTGCGCTCATCGGAAATTTCAAATTGCGGGGTGCCGCCCCCTTGGGAGTGGCCCCCAACGGCCGTGGATACACCAGCTGACATCTTGGTCACCCCAAGGTGAACCAGTCTGTCACGTAACCGGGCAGGCTCCCGGCTGGATAAGGTGATCCCGGCCCGCGGCAGAAAGAGACGGTAGACGAGCATCACCTGTACCAAAGCCCGATCGGTCACCTGGGCATCCGGTTCGTAATCTCCGAGAAAAGGGCGGAAGCGCGGAATCGATAAGCTGATCTCACAACCTGGATACTTGGTTTGCAAATAATCCGCGTGCATGGCGGCAAAGAAGGCTTCCTGTCTCCAATCGTACAAGCCAAGTAATGCCCCGATATTCACGGCCCGGTAACCTGCAGCACATCCGCGTTCCGGGGCATCCAGCCGATTTCGATAATTGCGCTTGGGGCCTTTGATATGGAGCTTGGCATAGGTTTCCCGGTGGTAGACCTCTTGGAATACCGTCAGGCTGTCTACGCCTGCCGCAGCTAGCTCCTGATATTCGGAGACAGACAGCGGGTTCACCTCAATGCCGATGGATGAAAAATAATTGCGCAGCACCTTCACGCAGTCTCTTAAGTATTCGACCGGGGAATCTTTGCGGGATTCACCGGTTAACAGCAGGATATGACGGATCCCGGTTGCCGCAATCGCTTCAGCTTCCCGTTCGACCTCTTGCATGTCTAATTTTTTTCGCGGAAAATCATAGATCGAACTAAAGCTGCAATACTCACAGTGGTTCACACAATAATCGGACACATACATCGGGGTAAACAATTGGATTACGTTCCCGAACTGGCTTTGGGTGATCTGCTGAGCCCGTTGGGCCATCTCCTCCAAATGTCGATCAGCCGCTGGTGACAGCAAGGCTAGCAGATCCTCCGCATCAAGCTTAGGCTTGCTAAGCGCCCGCCTTACATCTGCATCGCTGTAACCTTGAAGCCGCTGTGGAAAGGGGAAGCCTTCCCAGGATTGGATTTTGTCATAGAAGCTCATCCCTTAGGCCTCCACTTCATCCAGAAATCCGGTTAGCGGGGAAGAGGCTACCGCGTTTTGCTCCACCGGTCCCAGCCCGGCCAGATGGGCTAATCTGCCGGCTATAACGGCTGCGCGGAACGCTTCAGCCATGCCCAGCGGATCGCGGGCGGTTGCAATCGCCGTATTTAAGAGGACAGCCGCTGCGCCCATTTCCATCGCTTCCGCTGCCTCTGACGGCTTGCCGATCCCGGCGTCTACGATCACCGGCAGGCCTGATTCCTCGATCAGGATCTGAATCAATTCCTTCGTCCGCAGGCCGCGGTTGCTGCCAATCGGTGAACCGAGCGGCATGACGGCAGCGGCTCCAGCATCCCTTAACCGGAGCGCGGCCGATAGATCCGGGCTCATATAAGGAAGGACTACGAAGCCTTCTGCGGCCAGTACCTCGGTTGCTTTAATGGTTTCCACGTTGTCTGGCAGCAGATAACGTTGATCCTGAATGACCTCCAGTTTAATCCAATTGCCCATATCCGCCGCTCTGGCCAGCCTTGCGATGCGGATTGCTTCTTCTGCGTTGCGGGCACCGGAAGTGTTCGGCAGCAGCGTCATATGTGGAGGAATATGATGCAGCAGATTTTCCTCCTCCCAATCGGGATTCACTCTTCTTAAAGCGACCGTGATGACTTCTGCTCCCGAACGTTCGATCACTTCGGGAATTAAGGTGTTGCGGTTATATTTGCCAGTACCGATAAAGAGACGGCTGGACAACGCCTTGCCGCCAATATGGAATAAGTCCTGCATAGGATCAACCTCCCCCAACAAAATGGACTAGCTCAATACGATCCCCATCCGATAACGGGGTCACGTCATAGTCTTCCTTTCGTACAACTGTACCGTTTAGTTCAACCAACAGCTTTCGGTCCTTCCATGGGGGCTCTGCTAATAAATCGGCCAGTGTGACACAGCTTTCGTTGATCGTCGTCTCTTTCCCATTCAGACGAACCTGCACGGGGTTCACCTCCTTTCCAGCCAAGCTGCCTGCATTGCCTTGCGATATGCTTGGGCCTCTTCCGCCGGGTCTGGTGCATGGAACAGGCTTGTCATGACGGCAACCCCTTGGGCGCCGCAGCGGATGACCTCTCCCGCATGGTCCGGACGGATGCCTCCTATGGCGATCACCGGAACCGGGCAAGCTTGAGCCGTTGCCGTGAGTGCTGCCAGTCCTCTGCCGGGAAGTCCAGGTTTGCTGAACGTATCGTATACATGACCGAACAGGCAATAATCCGCTCCATCTGCGGCGGCTTGCATCGCTTCTTCCGCCGAATGAACCGACCTGCCCAAGCGCATCCCAGTGGCTAACGGACGAGCGGCATCCACTGGAAGACTGTGGCCGGCTAAGTGGACATTCATGGCCCGAGCAGCCAAGGCGACGTCCAGGCGGTCGTTCACGACAATTTGGGACAGCGGAATGCCGGCTTCCAGCATCTGTTGAATGACCTCCAGCTGACCTTTCGCCGTGAGCTGCTTATCCCGTACATGGATGTAATCCAGGTAGGGCAGGGCTCTGAGGGACACCCTGAGCAGTTCGGATATGTGAATGGGAGAGATAGAGATCAGATGCAGTTCGGGTGTGGTCAGTGTGATTTTTTGGCTCGTCATGTTCACCCCTCTGAGGTTCGATATGCAATGCAAAAAAGCCCCCTCCGCAAGGAGGGGGCTAGTTCAGCAACAGAAGGAATAAGCCTAAATAGACTTATGTTCTGGTTCATACATGCTTTACGCTCCACTTCCCTACGCAGGTCTTAACCCGTTCAGGTTCAAAGGGTCCGAATCTTGCGATTCATCTCAGCCTTGCGGCTCCCCTAGTGTCGATCGATATCCATTTGTCATGTTTACTATACACGGGGATCCAAATAATTACAACCGTTGAATTGGAATGGGTTATGCTGGCTGCTTTACCTCGTTTCCAAGAAATTTTCATGAAAATGTCACGATTTATCGCAAAAATAGCTGGTTTGTGATGTTTAATGAAATTGAAGCGAAACAAAAACATTCTCTATAATACGGTCGGAGTTTGATTGGGGGGAGTGATGAGATTGAAATGGACGATTGGTTTACGCAATCTCAAGACGGGGCTAGCCATCTGTTTGTGTGTGATCGTTGCAGCGTTATTGCGCCTGGAATATCCTTTTTACGCTGCGATCGCCACGATCATTTCCATGGAAAATTCAGTTGCCAACTCCTTTACGGCCGGGAAACATCGGACGATGGGGACGTTTGTTGGGGCGATTGTGGGTGCAGGCTTCGCCATGATTGAACCTGGGAACGCCATATATTGTGCGTTAGGGGTCATCGTCGTAATCTATGTCTGCAATCTGTTGAATTGGAATAAGTCGATATCCATCGGCTGTATCGTTTTTTTAGCCATTATGTTAAATCTTCAGCCGGGGGAAAGTCCGATTTTTTATGGGATTAACCGGATCACGGACACCCTGGTTGGGATTGCTGTTGCGGTGATCGTCAATTTGGTCGTCTTTCCTCCAAAACATGAGGCGGATTTGGAAAAGGCGCGTAAATCTGTCGCCAAGCGGATGGCCGATTTATTCGGGCAGATCACGACGTGCCGGGAAGTCGTCGATTTGAAGAGCTTTCGTGCGGAGCTGGCTTGTCTGGAGAAATATTATCAGCTCTGCAAAGAGGAATTCCATCTGACTCGGGATCTCAGTGAATCGATGGAGCACATTGGCAAAGAAATTGAATCCTATCGCCACATCTATGAGCATTTGGTGATTTTGCAACAGCTGCTTGCCGAGCATCGACAGTTGCTGGTCGAGGCTGATCTTGAACGAAGCGATTCCGTTGAGGCAGGAACCCGCAACGCAGAACAGCAGTACAGAATAGAAACCGTCTATGAGTACCACGCGGATTGGATATACGCTGAGCTGCAGAAGCTGGGATTACCGCTTCCGATTAAGGAGCGGGGTCGTTTCCAGACGAAAGCGGAGCTTAAAATATCGTAACGTGGGTATGATGCCTACGATTTTCTAACGAACAGGTAGAAAGGGGATGTCCCAAGAGCCGTGAAGGGCTAGTGGGGCATCCTTATTTTTATGCAAAATAGTGTCCTGACTCAAGATCAGCGATCAGCCCGGGTTGCACCGGTTTCCAGCCGAGAAGCTCCCGCGTCGCTGGGCTTGCTTGCGCTGTGTTGTACAAACTTGTGATGTCGTATTGCGCAATGGAACCCAGAAAACCGAAATGGGCTTCAGCCTCTTCCGGTGTGATGCTGACCACAGGCACATTTAACTGCCGTCCGATGACAGCGGCGATCTCGCGAAGCTGAATGCCTTCGTCGCCGGCGCCAAGCAAGCGTGAACCTGCCGGGGCGGATTCCAACGCCCGACGGTACAGAACCGCTGCATCCAGGCGATGAATGGCTGGCCAGCGGTTCGTGCCTTCGCCGATATAAGCAGAGCAACCCTTCGCCCGGGCGATATCGATCATCATGGGCACGAATCCCCCATCGCCTTCACCGTGGACAGATGGTGCAAGTGTCACAACGGACGATCGAACTCCTCGATCCGCCATGGCAAGCACCGCCTGATCGACGGTATGCCCATTGGCGTGAGCTGTCGTAATGAACGGCTTGCCTGAGCCTTCGAGCGCGGCTCCTATGGCTTCGACGGCACGTAAATCGAGAGCCAGCGCGCCCTCAAAATCGGAAAAATCATTTGTGAACGCCAGATGAATGACGCCGTCCGCCGTCTCCGCGGCAGCGCGCAGTGTATCGAGATCTTCGAGTGTTCCATAAACCGCTTTTGCACCCAGCGACTGTAGTGTTGCGGCTTTCTTTTCCGATCGACAAAGACCCGTCACAGAATGTCCCGCACCCGTCAATTCCCGTACGACCGCGGAGCCGATATACCCGGTGGCACCTGTAACAAAAACATGCATCCTCAAGTTCCTCCTTCACAATTTGACTGCTGAAACAGGTATAGCATAAACTATAGAGTGAACTCTAGGGCAAGTGGCCAAAGGAGAAAAAGTAGATGAAAATTCAGGAACTCGCCGACAAAATGGGTTTGACGATTCATACGATCCGCTTCTATGAAAAGGAAGGGTTGCTGGATGAGCGGCATGTTCAGCGGGAAAGCAACAATTACCGCAATTATTCAGAAGAAGCGATCGAGCGCTTGAGGATGATTAAGAAATTCCAATCTATCGGCTGTTCGCTGGCTGAATTGAAGGATGTGCTGCAGGAGCACGATGCCCATACGAGCACGAACGAACAAACCATCGAATGGATCCGAAGCAAGATGAAGGAGATTGAGGACAAAAAGAAAGAGTACGATCAAATGCTGGACACTCTAAGCAAAATGCTGGAGTACCGGACCTTCCTTAAGGTCGATCCGCAAAAAGCCGAAGCATTTCTGAAGAATTGGAAGGCCGAAGCAGGATGGGACTGATAGAGTCAGTACGATGGCTGTTAGAATCTAAAGGAGAAGAAAAGAAGGAGTCCTACGATGATGACGAGAGTGGTCCAAAAGCCGCCTTTTGCTAAAGCGTCCCAATCTCCGATTTCAGCACGATTCATCGAATCCGCAAAATTGATGAAAGGCTTACGTTGATACTCTTTAAACTTTTCTTTCTCTTGTTTCTCCCACATATTCACTGTAATCCCTCCCTATGGGTTACCCTTTAACATTAGTATACTTGGAACCGCGTTGAAGAGCATTCATTTTTTTAAATTGAGTTTAGGAGTCGATCTCTATGAACAAACTCCCCCCAAATAAATCAATGAAGTCTTCTCTTCAAGAAGTTGAGAATTTCCTTATTCAAACCTACTCAGCCAAGAAGATCCCCGTTTCGAACTTTGAGGAACTTAGAAACGACGCTCAGGTTAAATTTGATCGGATTGTGGCTTGCTTTGAAGTGGATCATCCGGAAGTTCTTAAGAGCATCTTTAATGAAGATGAGAAGAAGATGCACGAAGACTACAGGAATCATCATAGAAATGCGACATTTACAACTCCTTGGCAGAAGATCAATGCGGGGCAGCTTCTGAGAGTTGTTTTAGAAAGCGAGGACGGGGTCAATTTTAGTAACTTCACCGTTCAGGGGTTGTGCATGAGGTTGGTTAATGATCTTTCAGCCTTAAAAACGCAATAAAAAATCGCGGCCATAAGACCGCGATATTGGTGCCATAAGAATCGAGACGACAGGATTTGAACCTGCGACCTCTTGCTCCCGAAGCAAGCGCTCTACCAAGCTGAGCCACGTCTCGTCAGCAATATTATTAATTTTGGGGGGAAACATTAATACATTATACACTTTTAGGCGAAGCTGTAAAGGGGGGACGGATGAAAAATTTTTGAACGCAAGGAATCGGAACCAACCGTGTCAACTCATATAAAAATGTTACCGAAGGATAATGGTTCACTCACGTAATTT
>NZ_JAWDJI010000271.1:0-6085 GCF_032465655.1 Paenibacillus sp. 3LSP
CTTCTCTTCTCCGGCCGCCTGCGCCGCCAGAAGCGCCAACTCCCGCTCCTCGGCAGCCTGCTCCAACCGGGAGCGAAGAGAATCCAGCTCGGCTGCCAGGGCCGACGCCTTGTCCCGCTCGGCCTGCAGCTCGTTGTTTGCTTGCTCCAACCGGCTCACTTCGGCGGCCAGCTGCTCGCTCAGCTGTTCACTCTTGTCCGAAGCCTCGAGCAAGCTGATCTCTAGGCGACTGATTTCCTCGCTGCGCTTCTCAGCCAGCTTCTGCCACGACTTCTCGCTTTGCTGCGCCGCTGATACTTCGGCTCGCAGCTTGTCCTCCCGCTGCTTGCGTTCCTGCAGTTGCTGTTGCAGCTGCTTGGCCTCTGCCTGCGCGGCTTGAAGCGTGCTCTGGAGCTGCTTCGTCTGCTCCTGCAGCTTCCCGCTATGCTGCTGCGCCCGTTGCTCGGCCGCTTTGGCTTCTTGCTCCCGCCGCTGCAGCTCGCTCACCTGCTTCTGCAGCTTCGCGGCTTCCTCTTTCTCCCGCGCCGTCTGCTGTTCGACTTGGCGAAGCTTGGATTGCAACTGCGAGTTGCTGCCGCGCTGTTCGCTAAGCTGACGCTCCAGCTCCTGTACCCGGCTGCGAAGCTTGCGCGCCTCCTCCTCCTGCCCCAGCAGGGAGGCCTCCAGCTTCTCCGCTTGTCCGGCTAGCTGACGCTTCTCATTCTTCAGCTGCTGCTGTTCCTCTTGCAGCGCCTTATACATGCTCTCCTGTTTGGCATGCAAATCCTGCAGCACCGAGTTCTCCTGCAGCAGGACTGTTTTCTCCTGCTTGGCGTTCTGCAGTTCATTCTGCAGTTGATCTACCCGGATCGCTTCCTCTGCCATGCGCACGGCTGCCAGCACGGCCAACCGCGGCGTGTCCAGATGGGGATAGGCCTGGGCGATGCTGCGCATATGTTCATCCACGCGGCGCGCGACCTGCTTCATATATTCCGCGCTGCTTCCAACAATTTTATAAGAAGTCCCGTAAATTTCTACGTTTACGCTAATTCGGCCTTGGTTACTCAACGTTATGTGCCTCCTTCGGTCCTGTAAGTCGTCTCTTAGATGCGGATAATTGCACGAAAGTCACATCGAATCGGTCGTTCTACAAATGATTCGATGTGACTTCGTCCAATTCCTGCTATTTTCTAAGCTCCGCAGCAAAAGTTTGCGACAACCCTTCGACCACCTGGTCGTGGACCGCAGCAACTTCCTCGTCCGTCAGAGTCCGTTCCATATGGCGATATACCAGCGATAAAGCGACGCTCTTCTTGCCTTCACCCAGCTTGGCGCCCGTGAATACGTCGAATACCTCCACCGATTCCAGCAGCTCGCCCGCCTTTTCGCGGATTACGTCGATCAGCGCGCCCGCTTCCACATCGGAGTTTACGACAACAGCGATATCGCGCTGCATCGCCGGATAACGCGGCAGTTCTTGGTACACGTAAGCTTCGCCAGCGTTGCGGTACAACGGTTCAAGCAGCAGCTCAGCGACATACGTATCATCCAGATCCAGCTCCCGCTGCAGCTCCGGATGAAGCTGACCCAGCGTACCGATCCGTTCTTTGCCGGTAGTTCCGTTCAAGAAGATCGAGGCCGAACGTCCAGGATGGAAGCCCTGCGGCCCATCCGCTTCATATGTCATCTTATCGGCAACTCCCAGGTATTCGAACAGGCTCTCCAGCGCTCCTTTGAGATCGAAGAAATCCACCTTCTCCGCCGGAGCATTCCAGCGTTTCTCCGCCCGGTCACCCGTCAGCAACAAGGACAGCACCGGCAGCTCGTTTGGCTGCTTGGTCAGCTTCTCCTCGTTGGTACGGAAGATGCTGCCGATTTCAAACAATGCCAAATTGTCTTGCTTGCGATTGCGGTTGTATACAGCGATGTCGATCATCCCTGGCAGCAAACTGCCGCGCAGCACGCTGCGGTCCTCGCTCATCGGCATCGCCAGACGAATCTCCCGATCGCCTTCGGCCAGCTGCGGGAACTTGGCGCTTGCTCCTTCACGGATGAAGGAATAGCCCATCACTTCCTGCCATCCGCCATGGGTGAGCAATTGGCGGATCGTGCGGCGCAACGCCTGCGGTTTCGTATAACCGCCGACTGTCGTTACCCCTTCGATCATCGTCGCCTCGATGTTGTCATAACCGTACAGCCGCGCTACCTCTTCGATCAAATCGACGTCGCGCGTAATGTCGCCGCGGCGCGTCGGCACGCGAACTTCGATGACTTCCTCAGAGCCGGCACATTCGAAGCGGAGGCGTCCCAGAATGGCTTTCGCCTCCAGCGAGGAAATGTTCGTGCCCAAGTAATCGTTCAGTTTCTGAAGCGACAGGCTGACGACCTTCTCTTCCGGCTCTTGATGAACGATCTCCACGATCCCTTCCGCTACTTGGCCGCCGGCATAGGCAGCCATCAGCGCTGCTGCGCGATTCAGTGCCGGGATGACAGAGGCCGGATCCACCTCTTTCTCGAACCGTTGCGAAGCTTCCGAACGAAGCCCCAGCGTCCGGGACGTGCGGCGGACACTACTGCCGGCAAATTTCGCCGACTCCAGGACAATGTTCACCGTTTGATCGGTGACTTCTGTATCGAGTCCGCCCATCACGCCGGCCAGAGCCACCGGACGATCTTCACCGTCCACGATCAAGAGTGCACCGGCTTCCAGTTCACGCTCTTGGCCATCCAGCGTCACCAGCTTCTCGCCAGCCTTGGCCTGACGCACGCCCAGCATACCTCCGGCGATCTTGTCAGCATCAAACGCATGCAGCGGCTGGCCGTACTCCAGCATGACGTAGTTCGTGATGTCGACAATGTTGCTGATCGGGCGAATTCCCGCCGCCATCAGCCGGTTTTGCATCCACAGCGGGGATGGGCCAATCTTGACGTCGGCGATGTAGCGTACCGCGTACCGGCTGCACAGGTCAGGCGCATCGATCTTGACTTGAATCCGCTCCTTCGCCAGTACCCCAGTGGAAGCAAGCTCAGACTGCGGCAGCTTCACTTCGCGGCTCAAAATCGCGCCTACTTCATAAGCAGCCCCGATCATGCTCAAGCAATCCGACCGGTTAGGCGTAAGGTCGAAGTCCAGCACTTGATCGTCCAGCCCCAGCAGTTCAGTAATCGGCGTGCCGATCTCCACGTCCTCCGGCAACACGAGAATGCCTTCCTGCTGTTCTTTTGGCAGCAGCTTGTCATTCAGACCCAGCTCCTTGGCCGAACAGATCATCCCTTGCGACAAGACGCCGCGCAGCTTGGCTTTTTTGATCTCCAGCCCGCCCGGCAGCTTGGCGCCGACGAGCGCAACCGGTACCTTCTGGCCCGCTGCCACGTTTTTCGCGCCGCATACGATTTGCAGTTCTTCTCCCTGCCCCGCGTCCACGACACAAATGTTCAGCTTGTCTGCGTCAGGATGCTTCTCTTTGCTTTTGACAAAGCCAACCACCACGTTCGAAACGCCTTGATTGCGGTTTTCAATCGAATCGATCTCGATCCCGGACCGGGTGATTTGCTCCGCTAACTCTTCAACATTAACCCCATCCAGCGAAATATAGTCAGACAACCATTCGGTTGATACTTTCATTGTTAGTTCCCTTCCCTCTTTACGTGAAATTAAACTCTGGCAAACTGCTGCAGGAAACGCAGATCGTTGTTGAAGAAGTAGCGGATATCATCAACGCCGTACTTCAGCATCGCAATCCGTTCGACGCCCATTCCAAACGCGAAGCCGCTGTACTCCTCAGGATCGTATCCACTCATCTCCAGCACGCGTGGATGCACCATGCCACTGCCCAAAATTTCCAGCCAGCCGGACTGTTTGCACACCCGGCAACCATGGCCGCCGCACTTCATGCACGTTACGTCAACCTCAACGCTTGGCTCCGTGAATGGGAAGAAGCTGGGGCGCAGACGAATTTGCGTGTTGGGCCCAAACATTTTGCGGGTGAATTCCAGCAGAGTGCCTTTCAGATCGCTCATCCGGATGCGTTTGCCCACAACCAGCCCTTCAATTTGATGGAACTGGAACGAGTGGGTGGCATCGTCGTCATCCCGGCGGAACACGCGTCCCGGGCAAATAATTTTAACCGGTACTTCCCCCTGCATCGCTTCCATCGTCCGTACCTGAACCGGCGACGTTTGCGTCCGCATAAGCAGATCTTCCGTCAGGTAGAAGGAATCCTGCATATCACGGGCCGGATGGTCCTTCGGCAGATTCAGCGCTTCGAAATTGTGGTAGTCCGTTTCCACTTCAGGTCCTTCCGCAATCCGGTACCCCATGCCGATGAAAATCTCTTCGATTTCCTGAATCACCTGGTTCAGCGGGTGAACGCTTCCTTGCTTCAGCGGACGACCCGGCAGCGTAACGTCCACTTTCTCCGCAGCCAGCCGTGCTTCAGTTTCTTGACGTTGGAACATCGCTTGCTTCTCTTCGATCACCGCTTCGATCGCGGCTCTGACCTCATTGCCGATCTGACCGATCACCGGACGCTCCTCAGCGCTTAAGGAACCCATCCCGCGCAAAATCTCAGTTAAAGCGCCCTTTTTACCCAAATATTTGACCCGAAGATCGTTCAAATGCCCGGCATCAACGGTTTCTGCCAGCTCTTTGAGCGCCTCCGCTTTTAGTGCTTCAAGACGTTCTTTCATGAATAGCTTCCTCCTAAAGGCAAAATAAAAAGGCCTTCTCTCCCGTAAGGGACGAAAAGACCGTGGTACCACCCTTGTTAGAGCACGGCATAAACCTGCCAGCCACATGGCTTGGAAGGTGCACATTGCTCTCACTCCAACGAAAATAACGGCTCGTAACCGGTATCCCCTAATGTGCCGGACTGCAATCCATCGCCTTGCGACGCTAGATATGACAGCAGCGGCAGTTCAAGGAACTGCTCCGGAGCGAACTTCGGCAGTTCCGATTCCCTAGCGGCGCTCTCAATCTCCGGCGCCCCTTCCCTGTTGGTCGGTTCCTGCTTACTCTTCTCCATCCACGCATTTCTTGTCATAATTACCTGCTATTATATGCTAAACGGACATCCGTTGGCAAGTCAGCGGTGAATTATGGTATCTTAAAGAGGTTATACCAAATGCCATGCAAACACGTCAAGGAGTGACTCGCCCAATGAACGGCAACGAACGCAAGAACATCAGACCTGGCCTCACCGTGGATATCGTCTTAAAAAAAGATCAGCCCACCGGCAAACTCACGCGCGGCGTAGTCAAGGACATTCTGACGAATTCCGCAACCCATCCGCACGGCATTAAGGTGCGGTTGCAGGACGGACAGGTAGGCCGAGTGAAAGTGATTCACCCTGACAACGCATAACTGATTTCAAAGACTTAGATCAGCCTTACCGGATGCCGCAGTCATCGAACACCCGATACACCATAAGCGGACGAAATAAAAGCGCCAGCTCCACATAGTTGAGCCGCTCGTCTGGCATTTGGGCATCCAGAGGCACGATCTCCAGCTTCCGACGATCGAACCGGGTCCCCGTAACTTCCAGCTCTTCGATCCGGCTGATTTTAAATATGCGCAGCTCCCGACTCTTCAGGCAAAAACACTGCAAATACCAAGAGCGGTTCTTAAATTGCAGCTTCATCGGCTCGACTTGACGCTCGGTTCTTTGCCCATACGAGCTATAGTAAACGAATTTTACGCCCCTCTGCTCCAGTATAGCCGTTTTCAGCTGTCCAAATTTGCTAGCGCTCTGCTTCCCCGCTGTTCCAGCCAGAGAAATCGACATCAATCCAGTGAACCTCTTCTTTGTGAAAAAGAGTGCTCAGCTTCGCTAAAATTTGGTTCGTTTGCAGGGCATTTGTCGCTTCCAGGCTTTGCAGCCCAAACAAAATTTCCTTCTACTCGTCTTCAGACAACAGTTCCTGTAGACAAGTATACCCTACAAATAAGACACCGCAATGTCATATTAATAAAGAAGAGCTCTCAATGAGAGCTCTTCTGCTTGATGGCTGTAAGTTACGCCGTACGTTTCATGTTCAGCGGTTGCTTAGGTGTTGGGGCTTGCGTTCCGGCATCGCTATTTTTGTGGAACAGCTTGCGGAGGTAAGG
>NZ_JAWDJI010000272.1:0-9847 GCF_032465655.1 Paenibacillus sp. 3LSP
GCCTTGCGGCGGCTGCCCGCCTTGGTTGGCTGGCGATCCGCCGCCCGCGCCCTGCGCGCCGCCCTTGGCGCCGCCCGTCGGCGCGTTGGGCTCCGCGACTGCGCCGGCCTGGGCCTGGCTCTGGCCTTGCGCTGCCGCGCGGCCCGTACGCCCGCCGCCGAAGCCGCCGCCCATGCCGCCAAAGCCGCCGCCGCTGCCCGATCCATCGCCGGACGAGGCGATGGTACCGTCAAGCTGCTGCTGGATATTCTCGATCTGACTAGCATTGGTACTGATCAGTTGGGGCACAGCTTGCTCGTATTCTTCATAGGTGTAAAAGGCCGTTGGATCGGCTTTTACATAAGACGAGATCATTTCCGACAACTCCGTGACGCGGGCGGAGAATTTGTCATTCTCCAGGAAGTTGTCGATCGCTGACTGAAGGATATCATGGTACTGGACCTTGTATTCATCTACTGCCAGCAGCTTGGCCACCAGCGGCCGATCTGCTACGGCGCCTTGCGTTGGTTCGTCGATCAGCAGATTGCTCCGACCCGAACCACCGCCGCCTGGAGCCGCTCCACCTGGAGCCGCCGCACCGCCTTGAGCGTCCGCGCCAGCGCCAGCTTGCGGCTGCCCGCGGGCAGCACCAGCGTCACCGCCACCGGTTGCACCGTCTTGCGCACCGCCATCGGCCGCCCCGGTCGCACCGGCTGCACCGCCAGCGCCATCCGCTCCGCCGCCTGCGCCGCCGTTCGCGCCGCGGCCGAATCCGCCGCCGCCCCGGCCCATACCGCCAAAGGCCATGTTGTAATCCCAAGGCAGGATGGAGAAGACGCCGTCGTCCTCGTACAAATAATAGTTCTGCTTATTGGCGCCGATGTAGCTGTCCATATTGTTCGTGAGCGTGTTTAGCGCAATGTAGCCCAGCGCGTCCGGCACATTGATGTATTTTTCATAGTTGCTGCCGTTATTCAGTTCATCCAGCATCTTGATCAGGATATCGCCGTTCGACGACTTCGACTTCTGCACCAATCCGGTATACGCCGACAGATCATCGCCCAGCCAAGTCAAATCGCTGCCGCTGCCGGTCATTTCCCCTTTGTACAACGCCCCGTAGGCATTGCCAAAGTTACGCTCCAGATAGGCGTCGCCGATTTGCTCCACCGCCAGGTAGAACCCCCAGAGCTCGCCGTTAATATAGACGTTCACGTAAGAGTGCTTTGGCGTTGGCAAGCCCATCTGCTCGGATAGCTCATAGGTCAGAAACTCCCGCATGTACGTAGCGTCACTGTAGTTGTTGTTCAGGTTGATTTTTTGAATACCTTCCAAGGTTTGATTCACATATTCGTCAAAAGACAACTTAAAGCTGTACCGATCGGAATCGCTCATTTGCACCACGCTGCGCAAGCTCAAATTGCCTTTGGTACGGATGCCGACATTGTCAAAATGGTGACCGTTGTAATCCACCGACGCGGTTTTGAATTCCTCGGCGCTGGCATTGTCCAGCATGTCTTGGAAATCCGCCTCGTCGATGGTGATTTTCACGTCAACCACCCGGTCCTTGGGGAACACCTCTTCATCCAGCTTTTTCTCCTCCGCAGAGACCGTTCGCTCCCCGGCAGCCCCCGTCTGACTGTTCGTCACGGAGGATCCCCCGGAATTCATGGTGGCCTCGCAAGCAATCAGGCCAACCAACAGCAGCCCGACGCACGTCCACAGCAAAAGCCGGGTCCCTTTGCGCATCATTCTCTTCCACCTCCGGGTTCCGTTAAGACACGTAGTCGCCGTTATAGCTGATCAACACGGCATTTTTGACGCCGCCCAGCGCGGTAATTTGGTTCACAAAATTGCCTTCCTGATCGCGCAAGCGAACCTCCAACGTCATTTCGATGTTGCCTGCGGTCACGGTTTTTTGCTTCACGTTGTAGCGTTTGACCATTTGCCCGATTTGCGAATGAACGAGCTTCTCGCTCTCATCGCTTTCGCAGTTCACCACCAGCAGATATGGGGTTTCCAAGGAACTGCTCTTGATGAACAGGAACAAGATTAAACCAACGACTGCCGAACCGATGGCCGCCAGCGCATAGAACCCGGCCCCCGCAACGATCCCGGCTGCAGCTGCCCAGAACAGGAAGATCAGATCAGTTGGATCTTTGATTGGCGTCCGAAAACGAACGATCGACAGGGCCCCCACCATACCGAGGGACAACACCAGGTTGGAATTGACAGCGATAATGACCATCGCAGTAACCATCGTCATGCCGATGAGCGAGACGTTAAAGCTTTTCGAGTACAGCACTCCGCTGAATACCCGTTTGTATAAAATGTAGATGAACAGTCCAATGAGGAACGAGACGCCTAAGGTAATGATGATTTTGCTGATGCTGATGTCTGAAGTGAAATTGTCGAGAATGGAATTTTTTACGATATCGCTAAAATTCGTGGTTGAAGTTGCATTCATAAATCAATAATCCTCCCATGAGTTGGTCTTCAAATATTTGCGGCAAATGACGTACTTGGATGCGGAATGCTGTCTCAACCCCTCTAACTGCAGAGCGGCCCGCAGATACTCCGGAATGTACTCATCAAATTTAACTTCGAGAATGATGAGCTTATCATCGATGGCCGAAACGGGCCGCAAATCCGGGTCAAACAAATCGACGGCATGAAGTCCGGTCCGCAGCTCCTTATCAAACGTGATCCGTACATTGCCGTTCGGACAAACAAACGGTTCGCGGACATAATCCACGATCACCTGCGGCGCTAAAAGTCGCTGCTTCATCTCAAGGTACAGCTCATGCAGCAGCGGCTTCTCCCGCACGTTCAGCACTTCAATATGGCCCGCCAGGATGGCATCCACCGTCTCCCGGGTCAACCGTTCTTTAAGCTTGGCGATATAGTCGCCTTTTTTGATTTTTTTCTCAAAATGAATCAGGTCGTCTCGCCGGTTATAGATGCGAATTCGGTATTTCCGGCGTTCACGGATGCCCCCTAATTTGTCGTGCAGGGCGGAGTTGTCGATGTCATCGAAATAAAGACTGCGAATATGGTACTCACCGCTCTGTCCCGCATGCTCATCATGGCGGGCTAATCCCTGTAACCGTTGGCGAAGGATATAATACTGGTGGCGGTTAATCATAAATTTCAGCTCGTGGCGAAACCTCAGATTCTGGTTCAAGTTCAAGTTCAAGTTGCACCTCTTTTCTCGGGAACCCTTATGTGTGATGTCATTTATCCTATCAAGGCTGCCTGATTGTCCACTTAATGCAAACTGAAAATCAACTGAAAGTTTTAACACGGCGTTGATAAATGTAAAATTATGTTAATCCCGAAGTTGACAGGGGGCTGCCTGGCGCTTTATCTTAAGGGAAATTCACGAAGGAGTTCTTATCCATGAAAGGTCGGAGTCAGATGGTTTGGCTGGGGGTACTGATCGTTGCGTTATTGCTTGGCATGGTTGTCTTCGGTTGGCAAAAAAAACAACAGGCCACCGAATCCGCCGTCCCGAAACCCCAATCGATCGTGATGACGATCGGCGGGGATGCGCGGACGACGATGGCGTTCACCTGGCAGACGGAAGGGACGGCCGGGGAGCCTGGGATTTTGCAGATCGCGGAGGGGGCGGAGCCCGGTCCTTCCTGGAGCGAGGCAGAGGTGCTCCGCTTCGAGGCGGAGGCATCCGTGATGGAAGACGGGGGCAAAGGGCACACCGTCTACAAGGTGCTGGCCACTGGCCTTCGCCCAGGAACGACGTATGTCTACCGCGTGGGAAATGGACAGGAAGACGGCTGGAGCGAGCCGGCCAGCTTTGTGACAGAACCTGAGGAACCTCAGGCGTTTACCTTCATTAACGTCACGGATTCGCAAGGGGAGAAGGCTGCGGATTTCCGGCTTTGGGCGCGCACGTTGGACCAAGCGTTTCAAACGTTCCCGGAAGCCCGCTTCATTGTGCACAACGGGGATATGACGGAGAATCCGAACGATGCGCAGGGCTGGAAATGGTTGTTCGGACAAGCTTCCAAATGGCTTACCCGCGTGCCGCTGATGCCGGTGGCGGGCAATCATGATGAAATTTCCGGGGACGCTTCGGCGTTTGCCTCGCATTTTCTCGTGCCGGAGAATGGAGCGGAGGGAGCTGCGCCGGGGACGACGTATTCTTTTGACTATGGATTCGCTCATATCGTTGTGCTGAATACGGAGTCCAAAATCAAGCGGCAGACGGAATGGCTTAGAGAGGATTTGCGCAAGAACACCAAGCCTTGGACGATCGTGGCGATGCATCGGCCCGCTTACGGCGGCAATCAGTACGACAAAATCGAGGATTGGATTCATGTGTTCGAAGAATTTGGCGTGGATCTGGTGCTGCAGGGACATAACCATGAATATTCCCGCTCCTATCCTTTGCGGAACGGGCAAATTGCCCAAGACGGCAAAGGGACCGTCTATGTTGTCACCAACACCTCCGGTCCCAAATTTAACGAGTTAAAAAAAGATAAATTTTACCACGCCGTGCATAGCCAACCCAACAAGCAGACGTTCGCCGGGATCACCGTAAGCGACAACACCCTGGTGTACACCGCGTATACCGTGGACGGCCGCAGGTTGGATGAGTTTACGCTGGAGCGGTAAAGGGTGAGCCTTGGATTTACGAGCACAATAACTGAGTGGCTATTGGTAAAGGATCAGTTTTAGTACCGGAAGAGCTTGACGATCAGGAGGAGGGAGCATATTATGGATTTAAAAAATCCTTTTCTTGGAAACTTTAGGAGTAGGTACCGATAATTCTTTTATTTAAGGTGACTGTTCACTTGATTATCGTTGACTTTAGAGAAGCTAATCACTCCCTTCAAGTTTGATTAAATAAAAAAATTTGTTTTTAAGATCATCGGCATTTAGCTGTAAGAGATTACACAGATGAGGATCGAAACGAAAATATTAGTGGAAATTAAGAATTTGTTAGTAAGTTTAATTAGGATAAATTTTAATTTTCAAAGTAGTAGTAAAAAATCTGAAACTGGCTCCTGCTGTAAAACAGAAGGAGCCAGTTCATAGAGTATCCTAAAGTTTGAAGAATGATTGGAGTTTTAATGTACTAAAATGAAAAGTTTATATGGAGAAGATGAGGTGATGTTCTATGAAACGTTATAAATACATTGCAATTGGAATAATTTTAATTTTATTAGTTGCCGGTACATTGATTTTTTTAAACCATTCAAAAAATACTACATTTAACGAGATTGTGATGAAAGATATAAATACTGATGAAATAAGCTCATTACAAGTCATTAGTCGATTATATAACTCTGCAGATGAAGATGAACGATCTATAACTGACAAAAATGAAATCAATAAAATTGTAGATTATTTTTCACAGCTTGAGCTAAAGAGAACGAATTTATCAAATATTAGTTACACAGAGTCCTACTGGATAACTATAAAAGTCAACAGGGAGCTAGCGTTTGGTTTAATCCTTTATGATAACCATTACATCAATATTTTTGAGTATAACAGGGGCAGATCTTCATATTACAAAATAACAAGCAAGGTTGATCCACCGGTCGTTATTCAGGAATTATTTAAAAAGTAAGTTTTCCGGAGTATAAAAAAAGCAACCCTTCTACTAAAAAAAAGGTTGCTTTTTTTGATAAATATTACAGAATTTGCCATACCCCACTTTTTGAATGAACTCGAGTTACTACGCCGTTACCTGTGATGAAACGAACGCCAGCCGTTTCGATCGGTTACAATGCCGAGAACGGCAGTGGCTAAGCCTAAATAGAATATACTACATCCTATTTGGGAGGTTTTAGCTGGATTCACAGTCCCGGCAGAGCTACACCGTAACTTTGCTTTCTCGAGCCAGCGTACCGGCCAATTCCGGCAAAGCCTTACGCTCCATATCCGCCCCGCACAACCCCGCGCATTCGCGGAACGCGAACTGCCGGCAGCCCCGGCATTTATCGGGGGTGATAACGCTCAGGGCATAGTTCAAGGCTTCACCGGTGCTTTCGAAGAAGTGGGCATCACCAACCAGCTCGTAACAGCCCGTCTTGCTCATCAGCTTGCGCGGCTGCGCCCGCAGGCCGGAGACGAGGACGGTGATGCCGGCTTGCTTGAGCCGCTTGATCAGGGCGGTGAAATTCGCTTCCCCGGTCGTGTCCATAAACGGCACTTTGCCCATGCGGATCAACACCACACGCAGCTGGCCGCCTTCAATTTGCGAGACGAACCGGTCGAACGCTTGCGAAGCGCCAAAGAACAACGGCCCGTCGATGGTGAAGATCGATACTTGCGGGCAATCATGATCTTTGGACACAATATGCGCCCCGACTTTCTCTTTGCCGGAAGCCCAATCGGGCAGCACCTTGTCAACGGTGAGCAGGTCGCTCATCCGTTTGACGAACAGCAGGACGGCCAGCACCAATCCCACCTCAACCGCGATGGTCAACGTCGTAAATACGGTCAGCAGGAACGTCACGATCAGGACAAGCGTATCGCTGGTTCGGGTCTTCAGCATGTGGGCAAACGCTTTGCGCTCGCTCATATTCCAGGCGACGACCATCAGGATTGGAGCCATGCTGGCCAGCGGGATGTTGGACGCATATGGCGCAAACAACGCAACGATCAGCAGCACCACGACGCCATGAATGATACCGGATAAAGGCGTTACCGCCCCGTTCTTGATATTCGTTGCGGTCCGGGCGATGGCGCCGGTTGCGGGAATCCCGCCAAACAGCGGAGCAGCCATATTGGCAAGACCTTGCCCGATCAGCTCGCGGTTACTGTTGTGACGGGTGCCGGTCATGCTGTCCGCTACCACGGCGGAGAGCAGCGATTCGATGCCGCCGAGCAAGGCGATAATCAGCGCCGGTTGCAGCATCGGCACGACGTTGTCCCAGGACAGGTCAAGCGGGTGAAAATCCGGCAAGCCGCCGGGAATCGCCCCGTAAGCGGATCCGATGGTCGTCACTTGGCCGGGGAACAGCCACGCTGCAGCTAACGTGGACACTAGGATGCCAACCAGTGATCCGGGAACCTTCGGAAGGAACTTGGGCGTCAGCAGCAGGGCAGCCAGGCAGATCCCTGCGGTCAGGAAGCTGTAGAAGTTAAACGTATGGATCTGCAGGAAGATTTCTTTTATATTTTCATGAAAATATTCATGTCGCTTCATTCCGGTTAAACCGAGGAAATTCCCAATTTGTCCGCTGAAGATCGTCACCGCAATGCCGGCGGTAAACCCAATTGTGACCGGCCTCGGAATGAACTTGATCAACGTGCCGAGCCGCAGCAGCCCCATCAACACCAGCATGATCCCCGCTAGGAAGCCAGCGATCAGGAGATTCTCATAGCCGTATTGCAGCACGATGGCGAGCAGAATCGGAATAAACGCCCCGGTAGGGCCGCCGATTTGGAACCTTGAGCCGCCCAACAGCGAAATCAAGATCCCGGCGACGATGGTCGTATACAGCCCATACTCCGGCTCGACGCCGGACGCGATGGCAAAAGCCATCCCCAGCGGGAGCGCCACGATACCGACGATACACCCCGATATCAAATCTTTGCGCAGCGTTGCCGCATGAACATTAGTGAACCTTCCACTCCACTTCATCCGTTAAACCCTTCTTTTCTTAGAAATCTGCATTTTTTGATAGATCAAGAACTTTCCCACAAACAAAAAAGACCCCCGCAACCCGACGGGGAAACTTGAGGATCCTTATTTTTGTTTTCGGATCCCGCGCAGTAAGGAAATGGATTCGACCAAATGATTGTCGAAAATTTGCCGGGCTACTGCGAGCAAATCTTTCAGCAGTGGATCTCGAAGCGAGTACACAACCGTCGTGCCTTCCTTGACGGTATTGACCAAATTTTTGGCGCGAAGAACGGCTAACTGTTGAGATACGGCAGACCCTTCCGATCCAAGGATCGATTGCAGCTCGTTGACGTTCCGTTCGCCTTCGCTCAGCACCTCCAGAATACGAATTCGCATTGGATGGGCGAGAGCTTTGAAGAATTCCGCTTTAAATTGTTGCAAGTTCGCGTCCATCGAATAAACTCCTTAAAATCATAAATTTCATAACTCTGAATCTTTGCATATTTGATATCTTAGCATAGCTACGGCAGAGTGTATAGAGAAATCGACGGATTTTAAACTGAAATTTTCGCGAGAGCTAGGGAGATAAGAGGGCCTAAGATGGGGCTTTTTCCATTTGAGATATGATAGTCAAACATGCTATACTTAATAATGATAATCATTATCAATAATTGTCAAAAAGAACATCGAAGGGATGATTCGTAATCTAGTTCATCCGTTTTATTAAGTTCTGTCCTTGTCAACTGACTATAAAGATGACTCCAACCAGGAGTGGAGAGTGAGGAATCGGGATCATATGGAACACCTATTGGAAGTGAAGGATTTGGCCATCTCGTTTCATACCCGGGAGGGGGAAGTGCAAGCCATTCGCGGCGTGAATTTCTACGTCAACAAAGGGGAAACGCTGGCCATCGTTGGCGAATCGGGTTCGGGTAAAAGCGTCACTTCTCAGGCCATCATGCAGCTAATTCCCCGGCCGCAGGGGGAGTATAAACGCGGGGAGATATGGTTTGACGGACAAGAGCTGACCCGCAAGACAGAGAAGCAGATGCAGCGGATTCGCGGCAAGGAGATCGGGATGATCTTCCAAGACCCGATGACCTCGCTTAACCCAACCATGAAGGTAGGGAAGCAGATTACCGAGGTGCTTCATACCCATGAGCATATGTCCAAAGAAGCCGCATACCAACGGGCCGTGGAACTGCTTGGTCTAGTTGGGATCAAGTCGCCGGAGCGGCGCTTTCATCAATATCCGCACGAGTTTAGCGGCGGGATGCGGCAACGGGTCGTGATCGCCATTGCGCTGGCGGCTAATCCGAAGCTGTTGATCGCCGATGAGCCAACGACGGCGCTGGACGTTACGATTCAGGCGCAGATTCTGGAGCTGATGAAAGAGCTGCAGCAGAAGATTGGCACGGCCATTATTTTTATTACACATGACCTTGGTGTTGTAGCCAAAATGGCTGACCGCGTTGCCGTCATGTACGCCGGGCAAATCGTAGAGACGGGAACGGCGGAGGAGATATTCTATGACCCGCGCCATCCGTACACGTGGGGGCTGCTGGCCTCGATGCCAAATCTCGATGGACATGGCGGCGGGAAGCTGGCGGCAATTCCAGGAACGCCGCCGGATTTGATCCGTCCACCGCAAGGGGATGCCTTTGCCCTGCGGAGCTCGTACGCGATGAAGATCGACTTCGAGCAAGAGCCCCCGCTGTATCGGGTATCCGATACCCATGCGGTGAAGTCGTGGCTGCTGCATCCGCAAGCACCGCGGGTTTCGCCGCCAGAAGCGGTGAGCCGGAAGCGCCGTCAGCTGCCGGGGACCTATGAGGTTCCGGTGCTTGCGGAGGCGTAAGCAAGAAGCGATATTTTTTCCATAGGGGGGAACCGGAATGTTTGTGATGACAAGGACCATGGTTATCGAGAAAGGGAACAGCGACAAGGTAATTGCTAGATTTAGTCAGGAGGGCGCCATCGACCAGATGGAGGGCTTGGTGGACATCAGTGTGATGGTCAACCGGAAGAGTCAAGAACATGAGGAAGTCGTAGTCGTCATCCGCTGGGAGTCGCAGGAAGCATGGAAGAATTGGGAGAAAAGCGATGCGCACATCCAAGGCCACAAAAATAATCGTGGAAAGCAGCCGCCTTCTTACCTCCTCAATACAACAGTGAATATGTACGATGCCCAGGTCGTGAAGAAAGGCAAAGCCTTTTTGAAGATATCAGCGTACTATGTCAAGTAGAATTTTTAGGTTTCTGGGTAACCCAAAC
>NZ_JAWDJI010000273.1:0-19479 GCF_032465655.1 Paenibacillus sp. 3LSP
ATCTGATTTTGAATCCGTCACATTAGAACGATTTAGCAAATATCACGGATTCAGGTATTTATTTATTATATTTGGAAACAAAAACTTGTCCTCTATCGTCAATCAGATAGGAGGTGTTGATTTTGAAAAAGTTCGCTGTTGTTATGTGTCTTTTGGTTTTCGTCGGTTGTCAGGCTATTCCACCAGAACCATCAAGAGATGATACAACGGAGCCCCTTCCAACATCTGCAGAAGAAGCGGAGCATTCTCCCATCTCTGTGGATATTGGAGTTCCAGAGCAAGTCAAGGTTGGTGAGTCCTTCCACATTCATGCCACGCTTGAAAATACAACCGATCAGTCGATTGAGATAACAACTGGGGATCCGGTATTTTACTATATCATACGAGACAGCAACGGTAAGGCTTTAAATACCATAACTAGAACGGATGTCGGAGTTGTACAGACGTTGGATAAGAAAGAGATGATATCAGAGAAGCATACCTATAAATTTAATAAACCAGGTATATATGACATCTCAGTAGTTGCTGATTTCACACTTTCCGATAAGGATCATAGCAACCAAATTTACCAAGTGGATAGCGAGCCAAAGAAAATTCAGGTGCTTGAATAAAAATAAAAGAACCACCCTCCCGCATTTTTCGGAGGAAGGTGGTTCTCCCGTTTTTATACCATCACTTTGCAAATGTCGTTTGTAAATTCGACTGGATCGTTGATCGGCAGCCCTTCGATCAGCAGCGCCTGATTGTAGAGCAGGTTCGTGTACAACGCCAGCTTCTCTTTGTCGTTCTCGTAAGCCTTCTTCAGCGACTGGAAGACGTCGTGGTTCACGTTGATCTCCAGCACTTTCTCGGCTTTCACCGACTGGCCGTTAGCGCCTGGCATCGAGTTCAGCACTTTTTCCATCTCGATCGTCAGCTCGCCTTCCGTCGATAAGCAGACCGGATGGGATTTCAGACGTTTGGACGCTTTGACTTCCTTCACCTTGCCCGACAGCAAGTCCTTCATCGCGGCGAACAATTCCTTGTTCTCATCCGTATTCGCCTTATCTTCGGAATTGTCGGCTTCAATGCCCAAATCCCCGCTCGATACCGATTTAAATTCCTTATCCTTGTATTTCATGATCATCTTGATCGCGAACTCGTCAATGTCGTCGGTGAAATACAGGATCTCATATCCTTTATCCAGTACCAGCTCCGTTTGCGGCAGCTTCTCCAGCCGTTCCACCGATTCGCCGGCCGCATAATAAATATACTTCTGGTCTTCCGGCATGCGGGAGACGTATTCATCCAGCGTAACGAGCTTCTTCTCCTTGGACGAAGTGAACAGGAGCAGATCCTGCAGCACGTCCTTGTTGACGCCGTAGTCGTTGTATACGCCAAACTTCAGCTGGCGGCCAAAGGAGGCATAGAACTTCTCGTATTTCTCGCGGTCTTCCTTCAGCAGCGTCTGCAGCTGGCCCTTGATCTTGCTTTGGATATTCTTCGCAATCAGCTTCAACTGACGGTCATGCTGCAGCATTTCCCGAGAAATGTTGAGCGACAGATCCTCGGAATCCACCATCCCTTTGACAAAGCTGAAATAGTCTGGCAGCAGATCCGGGCATTTGTTCATGATCAGCACGCCGTTGGAGTACAGCTCCAGCCCTTTTTCGTATTCCTTGGTGTAATAGTCAAACGGCGTTTTCTCCGGAATATACAAAATCGCGTTGTACACGACCGCACCGTCGGCTTTGATATGGATATGCGATACCGGTTTGTCGAACCCGTAGCGTTTCTCCATGTAGAAGTTTACATAATCCTCTTCCGTCAGCTCGGATTTATTCTTGCGCCAGATTGGCACCATGCTGTTGATGGTTTGTTCTTCGGTAAACGTCTCGTATTCACCTTCACTGCCTTCCTTCGGCCGGCTGCTCGTGACGTCCATCTTGATCGGGTAACGGATGAAATCCGAGTATTTCTTGATGATCGACTTCAAACGGTATTCCTCGAGGTACTCGTCATATTGGTCGTCTTCGGAGTTTTCTTTGATCTTCAAAATAATATCCGTACCCACCGTTTCCTTCTCATACGGTTCGATCGTATAGCCGTCCGCCCCTTTGGACTCCCATTTGTAAGCTTCGTCCGAACCCAGCGCCCGGCTGATCACGGTAACCACATCAGCGACCATAAACGCGGAATAGAAGCCAACGCCAAACTGCCCGATAATGTTATGGCCGTCCTTCAATTCATTTTCGTTCTTAAACGCATACGAACCGCTGTTGGCGATCGTTCCGAGGTGCTTCTCCAACTCTTCCTTGGTCATGCCGATCCCGGTATCGGAAATCG
Source organism: Paenibacillus sp. 3LSP (assembly GCF_032465655.1). Classification (NCBI taxonomy): domain Bacteria; kingdom Bacillati; phylum Bacillota; class Bacilli; order Caryophanales; family Paenibacillaceae; genus Paenibacillus; species Paenibacillus sp. 3LSP. Next base: position 2,326 of record NZ_JAWDJI010000273.1, read on the forward strand.
TCAAGGTCCGGTTGGCTTTATCCGGCTTAATCTTAATAAAATAGTCGTCCTTGTTAAATACCAGCTTGTCGTCCGTTAACGCCCGATAATAGATTTTATCAATGGCATCGCTGGCGTTCGAAATCAGCTCACGCAGAAAAATTTCCCGCTGTGTGTAAATCGAGTTGATCATCATTTCCAGCAGTCGTTTGGATTCTGCTTTAAACTGCTTTTTCGCCATGAATCGGTTCTCCTTCCTTTCACCCCATGAGGGAACTTGTCTAACAACATATTAGCACTCTACAGGGCAGAGTGCTAATTCCTAGTTTTTAGTTTATCGATCCGTAATTCGAGTGTCAATACGTACTAGGGGACAAGCGGAGTGTACCCCGTTTGCTCTACTAGGTACTGCCCCTGCGAGGATTGAATCCATTCGATCAGCCTCTCCACGTTCGGATTGTCGCTGCCCGTCGTCACCGCATAAAACTCAGCCGCAAACGGATATTCTCCGCTGGCGATCGTCGCTCGTTCCGGCTTCACACCGTCGATGGCCAACAGGCGGATATTCCCGTTGTTCACCATCTCCGTGGCATAGTATAGGAACGAATAGCCCAGCGCGTTTTTGTAGTTGCGGTAATCCGCAGTCCGTGAGATGATGCCGCCCATTCCGGAAGCCACATTCTCTTTGGGCGGTGTGGCCAGTTCCCGTCCATCCATCACCCGGATCAGCATCGTCTGGCTTCCGCTGTCCTCCGGACGCTGGAAGGCTCGGATTCGCTCATTTCGGCCCCCCACTTCACTCCATCGGGTAATTTCCCCCGAGTAGATCCCGCGGATCTGCTCTGTCGTTAGCCCGGTTACCGGATTCGACGCATTCACAAAGAAAACAAATGCCTCACGGCCAATTGGGGTGAGCTTCAATTCCTTGCCCAGCTTGCGGGCAGCAGCGATTTGCCCCTCCGACGGCGCAGCGGCGAAAATGATATCCGCCCGACCTTCGATCAGATTCTTATAGGCCACAGGCGTCGTATTCACCATAACCTCACTATCGTAGAGATCATACTCCTGACGAGGATATACCGCCTGCGCAAATGCGGCATACAAGGGATAAAGGGCTGTTGCTCCGTCAAGCCGCGGTAAATCCTCTGTTAATGTCAATTGAGAAGGTTCCGGCAATACTGCCAATTTCCCCGTGTCAGCAAACGGCCGATATGGCCACATATCTACCTCCTGGTCGCTGACGACCGGGATGCGTTGATGGTAAGCCTGGCGAATCTCGTACCCCGCCGTGGTCAAGCTGACCAAAATCACGACAGCAAGGAGCGAGAAATACAACTTGCGCCGATGCCGCTTCGGCAAAAACATCAAGAAGGCCAGGAAGACAACCAACACAGCCGCCGCAACCAGCACCAAAGGCGCATAGAACAGCGCGCCGCCGGCCAAAGAGACGATCAAACTGGCAACAAAACCTAAGAATAAGATCACGCTGGACAATAGAACACAGAGTACAATTTTGGCCGCAAGCTCTCCAACGGATTTGTTCATCCTTTATCCATCTCCTTTGCTTTTTCTCCCCGGTTATAGATCGGCAAGCTAATTGTAAACTTCGTCCCCGCTCCAGGTGCGCTTTGCACGCTCACCGTACCGCCAAATGAAAGAATCGCCTGATAGGAGAACGTCATCCCCAGCCCTGTTCCATTCGATTTCGTCGAAAAATAGATGGATCCCAGCCGCTTGGCCTGCTCCTCCGTCATCCCAATCCCGTTATCCTGAATGGTTAAAACGACCTTACGCGCCTCAACCTGCAAACGCAAGGTAACGATGCCCCGGGTATTTGTCAATTCGGCGCATGCTTCGACCGCGTTTTTGATGAAATTGACGAGGACTTGCTTCATTTTATCGGGATTGGCTAAGATCCAGACCGGCTCCGGTGGGTTCCCAATTTCAAGCAATACATTATGCATATTGGCATATGGGCTCATGACATCCTTCGTAATCCGGAGCAATTCCTCAAGATTGGTAGGTTCCTGCTTATTGCCAATCGGTTTAGATATCGCTAGGTACTCGGATAATATGTACTCTGTCCGGGCGATCTCGCTCATGCAGATTTCAATATAGCGCTCGATTCGGTCTCGGTCTGAAACCCCGTCGCGGATCAAGGTAAGGAACCCTTTCACTGCGGTAAGCGGATTCCGAACTTCGTGGACCAATGAAGCCGCGACATGGCTAATGGCCCGCACCCGCTCGTTTTGCGCATAGCTGATAAACAGATCCTTCTCAATGACCGCTTTTCGAAACAATGTAATCAGCATCCAGCATCCCACCAAGTTCTGCATCGGAATGACCACCATGTGAAAGGTCAAATTATCGATGATCGATACCGGATTTTCCAAATAAACAGCCACCAGCGGCGTGATCGAAAAGAATACCCCTGCCAAGAGTAAGATCAATGACCGCTTTTCCGATTGATTATAAATGCGATACAACAGGTAAGAACCAGGGAACGTCATCAGCATGATTACGATCGCGATGAACACCCCGTCGCCTCCAATATATAAACGGTATAATAGAAACTCCGCTAAGAGGATAAATCCCGTCTGCAATCCCCCAAAGATCATACCGAAGAAAATGATCGTGTATCGTATATCATAAAAATATCCGTGGACGACTGAGGCGCCAAACGTCATTGAAAGAAACAAGCATATCGCGCTGGACAACGTAATGAAGCTCTTCGAATAGTTACGGGACTGATCCCGGTAGAAAATGTTGTACATTACAAATGGCATATGAGCAAAGAACATCTGAAGAATAATGTCTTTAAGAAACGTCATGCATGCTCACCCTTTATTGGCTGATTCGTCTATCCCCTGGTATGTATAACCCTTTTATTCCATGTATCTCTCTATAAACCCTTTTTCTCGGGAATAAAACATGGACTAAAATACATTTATGGCATCCAGCCGTCCGGGAGCATAGGCTGTAGAAGCAGGTCTAGCCTGCGATCCTATCTCCTTGAAGGATGATTTCTCGTGTCGTTAAAGCGCTCCACCTTCATCCGGACTTATTTTCTGCGCCGTTTGTGGCAGAAGGGCTCCCATATCTTCACCGGAGAAATGGCTCTACACCCCTCTGACGCTTGGGAAACGACCGCTGTATTTTTGGGCTTGGCGAAAAAAATGAAAAAACGCTCGGCTCAACCAACGGTTGAATCGAGCGTTTTATTTTAGATTAGGGGGGGCAGATAGGTCTGCGCTCCCTTTTGCACCATTATCCCCTTGGGTCAGGGAAACCCGAATAACTCGGCTCAGAAACGTTATGCAATAGTTCGAAGGGGGCTATCCATCCTTATACCGGATCAAACGGGATAATCCTGCAAAAACGCCGAACGACAGGCCATCGCCTGCGCCAATAGCACCTTGGCAGGACGGTTCAACACCGCCGAGTTAGCAGACACCGAAGGGGAATCCGTAATCACTGGTTTCATGCGGATTCGCCCGTGGTTCCCCGCGCGAGATAGACCGGATTGGTCAGGCAGGTCATCACCTCATGCTTCCAATCCGGCAAGAATCGCCGCGCTTGCACACGGTAGAACCACCGATCCGCCGGCATACGGCACACGAGCTCTCGCTCTTCTTCCTCTACGATCCATTCCTGCTCCAGACCGTGGTTTGACCATAGGCTTACGCGATCCCCCTGCGCCCCGCGAATCGTGATCACCAGTTCAACCTCTTCCCGTCCATCCGCTACCTCCAATTCCTCACCGATACCAACGCCATCGACCGTCAACGTGAGGAACGTATCATCCGGCCCCATCGACAGCACTACCGCCCCGCGCTTTACGGCGTCTAGCACAGACGCAACCGTCTCTTCTGCGACGTACACATGCGTGGTTGGCCCTCCGTGCCGAACGAGCGAATGGTTCTCATGCGTATCGCTGCCTCCCACCGCCACGATGCGCCGGCCTTCGGCAAGGCGCTGCTGCCACCAGGTTACTGCTGTTTCGTTCAGCTCCCTCTGCATTTGGCTCACAGCGTCGGCTGCCGGCATTTCCCCAGACATGGCCTTCAGCGCGTAGTTTTGGACGATTTTTTCAGCATCCGCCCATCCTGGCAAAGACAACTCCAATGTGGCATATCGCTTGACCAGATCTTGCGCTTCCTGCACACCTGGTAACTTGCCGAACGGCGGCTTCACGTTCTCGTTGTACCAGAACGGTACGCCGTGGTCCATGTTGTGCTCCTTGCCGGTGGCGGTCAAGGTGTATTGATCTCCATCCTTCGTGTAATCTACGCCTTCGATCCCCAGGCTGCCCAGCATAATTCCGGCTTCGGAATGCCAGAACTCCAGGAACTTCTCCGCCGCATCCGGATGCTCCGCATTCACCGGCATCATCCAGTAGTCAGGATCCCCGCGGCGCATCAACAGGCTGCCATCCGGTCCTGCCGCACTAGCCAAAGCTTTCGCTTCAAACGTAGTGTTCGGGTCGGCTTCCTTGCGTGTGCTGTTGAACATCCCGACCCAAGCATCCCAGTACGTAACCATGCCAACGCGATCGGTTAAGAAAAGGTTGCGCATCTTACCGGTATCGTTCGTGACGAAGTTCGGATCCATGATACCTTCCTTCGTCAGTTTAGCAAACCATTCGTACATCGGGATGGCGGCATCCGACGCGTACGGAATCGTCCGTTTGCCGTCCTTCAGTACGTAGCGATATTTCAAGCCAGCCGCGCTCATAAAGCCTTGAATATCATACAGCCCGGAGGTGCTGAGTCCATAAGTATCGGCTTTGCCATTGCCGTCCGGGTCCTGTTCCTTGAACGCCTTCAGCACGTTGTAGTAATCGTCCAGCGTTTGGGGCTCCTGCAGGTTCAGCTTGTCCAGCCAGTCCTTGCGGACGATCGGCATCGTACCGCCTTGAAACTTCGCGAATACGGCATAAATGTTGTCGTCCTTCCCTTTCAACTGCTCCCATTCCTCGGACGGAATGACGCTGGGATCCGACAATTGACTCGATCCTTGCACGAAGTCTGTTAAGTCCGTCAGTGCGCCTTGATCGATGAAGCTGTTCAGTTTGCCAAGGTCACTGCCTTCAATGAGGTCGTATTTCTCACCGGAACCCAGCGCCGTCAATACCTTTTGATCATAGTCGCTGGCCGGACGCTCAATCGTCACATCGATACCGGTCAACCGCTTGATTTCCTGCTCAAATTTGGCGTTTTCCTCCGGAGTTTTGCCGCCTACGTTGGCCGATAGAATCCGCAGCTTCATGTCCCCTGCCGACGCGTCTGTCTGCGCTCCGGTAGAAGTATTGCTTGACGTTCCGCTGTTCGCCGCAGTACCGTTATTTCCGCCACAGGCCGATAGCAGCATGGAACTAATCGTCAGCAGTGCGATGAGATGAGTCGCTTTCCTTTTCACGGGATGATTTCCTCCTTGGTTTCTCTTCTAGAATCCTATCCTTGGGGTGGCGCGCAAGATCCACGTACCACAATCTCTGCCGGAATCAGCGTTCGCTTGGCAAGACGCTTGCCGGATTCGAGCTGCTCCAGCAATAACAGCATGGACTCCTGCCCGAGCTGGTCGGCATGTAACCGAACCCCGGTGAGGGGCGGTGAAAATTCCTGCGCCAATGGGCTGTCGTAGGCGAAGGACAATACGGACAACTGCTCCGGTATACAGAGCCCAAGTTGCTCTGCGGCCTGGTAAACGCCTAACGCCATCGAGTCGGTGTCAGCAATAACCGCGGTGATACTCGGATCCGCACGTAGCTGAGCCAATACCGTGTTATAGCCAAAGGTGAGAGACGAGGTGCCGCCGTCCGGTTTATGCACGATCATGTCCTTCGGAGGCGTTAGCCCTGCCTGCTCGAATGCATTCAGGTAACCTTGCCCGCGGTCAACCGCCACAGTTCGATTCGCCGGCGCATTCAGAAACAGAATGCGCCGGTGCCCAAGCGACATTAAGTACTGTGTCGCCTGCGTAGCGATCCCAACATTATCGTTGTCGACATAGGAGACCCGGGACTGATCCTCCTCTGACGGACGACCGATGACCACGATGGGAATCCCCCGCTGTAAACAATCGTCAATTCGGGAATCCCCGACCACCGCATCAAGGATGATCTCACCGTCCACCGGATCGGAGGCGATGTGTTCCACCTGATTTTTATAAGTCGATGACACGGTGTTGATTAACAGGCGATATCCTTGCTCATAACATACAGGTAACACGCCATTGAGCAGCGAATACTGAAACTGGTTCATCTTCGCCTTCTGCTCGCCTTGCATGTTCAGGCCGATGATGCGCGTCGTTTTGCTCACCAGACTACGGGCCCAGTAGTTTGGCCGGTAATTCAGCTCTCTTGCCACCCGGAGAACCTGTTCTGTCACTTCTTTGCTGATAGGGCGTTTTTTGCTGAACACACTGGATACGGTGCTCTTTGAAACCCCCGCCGCCTTGGCCACATCATCAATCGTTGCCACGTTCAATCGTTCCTCTCCACAATTCGTACTAGTACGAACCTAGATTAAACCGGTTTTGTTAAACCCGTTTCATCTGCCCGTGTGAAGTTTGTAAAATTACAGCTTATTGCTCAGAAAAACCCGTTTAATTGAGCAACAAAAAAACGGCCGTTTCATTTGGCCGTTTTCATAGACTAGATATGGAAGTATCGGTATTCCTCTCTTTCTTAGTTATGAGTGACAACAGCACCTGAGCCGCCGTACATTTCAACTGGCTCCGCAAACTCCAGCTTCAGTACGGTAACATGCTCATGACAATCTTCCGGTGTTAAGTAAATCCATGTCGTACCCGGAATATTAAACCAGGGCACCCCGCCATGAATTTCATGTTTCAGTTCTTTACCCGAATGGAGCACGGTCACTTTCTGGATCGAATTACATAAGCCCTTAAGGCAGACGCTTTCCTTCGGGTCATCGTAAACGAACAGATACAACGTCTTGCGATCTTTCGTTAATGTGCTTCCGCCCAACCAATAACGGGTCATAATCCCTTCGACGGTTCCGTACACCGCTTCTTTATGCGTGCGAATCCAATCGCCTAGCCCAAGCAGAATGTCGGCTTGTCTCGGATCGATCGTCCCGTCCTCGCGGGGACCGATATTTAACAACATGTTGCCGCCCATGGAGATGCAGTCGCAGAACATGCGGATGATTTGTTTTAACGATTTATATTTGTGATCTTTGTGTTGATAACCCCATGAGGTGTTAATCGTCGTGCAGAACTCCCAAGGTCCCTCGGGTCTTGTGATTGGCAGTCCTTGCTCCGGCGTTTTATAATCCCCGTAGCCGGCGAGGCGCGAGTTGATGATCAGATCGGGGTTAAAAGACAGCAAATACTGCTTAAACTCCGGCAATCCCCATTGCTCCGCACTTCGTTCCCAATCCCCGTCGAACCAGAGCAAATCAACCTTGCCATATTTCGTTAACAGTTCGCTCAGCTGGTGACGATTAAATTGCAAAAATTTCTGCCACTTCGCTTCGTCCTGGTTACCGTCCAGCGGTTCCGAGAAACGATTCACTTGGCTCAGATCCTCAGGCACGACACCACCTGGATACACGCTAGGATAATCCGGATGCGACCAGTCGATCAGCGAATAGTACAAACCGAGCCGAATCCCCCGCTTCTTGATCGCTTCGGCGTACTCTTTCACGATGTCACGTTGGGCCGGGGTTCGCTTGACCACGCTCAAATCGCTATACTGAGTATCAAACAGCGCGACGCCGTCATGATGTTTTGTCGTCAACACCGCGTACTTCGCCCCGGATTTCTCGATCAATTCCGCCCATTGGTCGGCATCAAACCGGGAAGCTGTAAACCCGTTTAACTGTTTCATGTAATCCTCATAGGAAATCACGCCGTTATGAAAGGACCAAGATTCAGAAACACCGTCAACCGCATAAATTCCATAATGGATAAAGATCCCCAGCTTCGCGTCTTCAAACCATGGTAACATCGTCAGTTCCCCCTCTAAGCTTGTTCCTCCTAACGATAGTTGATGGCTGCATGAGGGGTAAATATGTGGTTTTTACGACGGATATGTCGTTTTGAAGATCACCTGCAAACAAAGCGGGCTCCCCTAAGGAACACCCTCGTTCATCTTCTTCCTCTGCCATTTTGATATCATTCACACTGCGAGCGGTCAGCTGCTCCCTGGCAAGTGTTGCGTCACATTTGGGGATTCTTGCCGATGCTTCTACTTCTTATCCACCTGCACCAACGTAACTTGTTTGATGGAGAACGTCCCTTCCAGCTTTTCCGCAGGGATTACGTTCAGCTTGATGAGTCCGGCGATCTTCTGGGCATCCGCTTTGGAAACCAATCTCCATACGCCAGGATCGGGAAGCGCTTCGTAAAGCTTGCGGTCATCGTACTCCTTCCGTTCCTGATGGATCGTTCTAACCCGGTATTCCCCGACGTCCAGTTCCGAAATGCCTTGTTCCTGAAAATGTTCTAAAATTTCGCTGCGTAATGCGGTCAGCTCTTGTTCTGTTTCTTTCTGCAGCTGTTTGAGTTCATGATAACGACGCACTTTCTGTTCCACTTGTCCACGCTCCTTCGGTGAGATCGAACCTTCCCTCATGTATATGAAAAGCGCCGCCGGCCTCATGCGTGCCGACGGCGGAACGATCAAATCTTTTAATGAGTAAAGTCCTTGAAGATGCGGTATACCACAACGGCTGCTTCAGCGCGAGTCGTTGGCGATGCGGCCTCGAAGCGGCTTTCTGCTTTGCCGTTCATGATGCCAAGGCTCGTGACTTTGGCAACCGCCTCAGCGGCCCAAGACGGAATGCGAGCTTGGTCGGCAAAGCTGTAATTTGCTCCGCCTTCCCCTGCCGATTGGCCCAAAACCTCCAGCGCCTTCGCCAAGACCACTGCGATTTCAGCGCGCGTAATCGGTTGGTCCGGTGCAAAGGTACCGTTGGAATAACCGCTGATCAGCCCCTTGGATGTCGCAATCTTCACAGCCTCCTCGTACCAGCTTCCGGCAGGAACGTCCTGGAAGGAAATGACGCTGACTTCGTTTGGATCAGCCTTCAGTTCCAGTGCACGTACCAACATGGATACGAATTCCGCCCGAGTAACTTGCGTGGTCGGATGGAAATTGCCATCCATGGATCCAGCAAGAATGTCTTTGGATGCCAGAATCTCGATCGCATCCACTGCCCACGCAAACTTCGCTGGGGTAACATCAGCAAAGGTGACGTTCTTAGCCAGATAGATGTACCGGCTAAAGCCGTACAGATTCGCAACCACGTTACCGTTCTTCAATCGACCGAAGAATTGAGTGATTTCTCCGTTGTCTCCCAGCTTGAACAGGCTGAACTTCCCGCCATGGATGGCTCCGGCATTTAATGCCGTCAGCGGAATCGCCGCTTCTGCCGGCTTGCTGAGCTGGATATTTTCCAGTACCTTCCCGTCTTTCGTTAAGACGTTGATGTCATAGTAGATTCCGAACGCTTGAACCCCTGCTGGCAGCTTCAAGCCTTCCAACAGCTTCTTCGTTTCTTCCTCCGTTGCCGGCGTGACCTGTACGTAAGCGGCATCCGGGGAAGTAATTGCCCCTTCCGGAATCGTTAGTGTAAACCCATTCGGCAGCTTCACTACCGTTGGTTCGCCTGTCTTGATCGGAATGGCATCCATAGGAATTACCGGTTTGGCTGGTGGAGCTGGCGTCGTTGTTGTCGTAGAAGTAGAGCCGCCGCCGCTGGAGCCGCCGCCGCCACCACCGTTGCCGCCGCCATTCCCTCCACCGCCATTGTTAGGCGGGGTGACTGGGGTGACTGTGACGGGAACGGACTTCGACAAGCCTTGAGCCGTCACGTTGATCGTGGTTGAGCCTGCTTTCAAAGCTGTAACTAGTCCCGTAGCTGTAACATCAGCAATTTGTGGATTTGCCGATTCATAAACTGCATCCGTTACCGTGGTCTCATTGCCATCTCCATCCCGATAAGTCACGGTTAACGGGCTGCTGTTACCAACTTTCAGGGTCAGAGAAGGTGGTGTGACGATCAGCGAAGGTTCCCCTGGTTCTGGTTCGGGTTCGGGTTCTGGTTCTGGTGGTTCGCTGCCTTCAGCGGTTACGGTCACATTAACGGTCTTCGAGAGCCCTTCGTATACAACCTCAATCGTCGTCGTACCTTCCGCTACCCCGGTTACGACACCTTGGTCAACTGTCGCGATCGCGGAGTCTGCCACGGTATATCCCGCTTCCGTTGTCACGTCGCTCTCTTCACCGTTTACCGCTTTATACGTTACAGTGAGCCCTTTGCTTTCGCCTGCTTGAAGCGTCAGATTTTCAGTGTTAACGATCAATTCCGGCTCTATTGCGTGATTGTAGTTGAACACATGAGCTGGATCAAAGAACCCATTCCCGGCCAAGTCATAGATGTGCACCTCATATTCGTTGTCGCCAGGATATACAGGAACCTCAATTTTGAAATTCCCCTGGTTATCGATGGTTCCGTATTGAAAATCAACATTGCCCTCGGGATCTGCATACCATGCCTCAACCCCAATCACAAGCTCCATATCCAGCCCGCCGAAGGTCACGAGATAATTAATCAGCATATCCTGCGTCACTTCGCCGGAGATAACTCCCGTTTGACCGGAAGCTCTCACTTTTAATGGCGGATCACTAAGATGAGATACGGGTGCCTGCGTGTCGACGAAGAAGACATACGCCGAGTCTTCCGAAGGAATGGAATCATATAAGGATGTTCCAGTGTAAGGAATCAGCAGGTATCCGCCATCGGGAAGCAACACTTCGTCGTAATTTTCATCAAGAATACTACCGTCCCAACCTCTCACGGTATAGCTTCCGGGATCAATGCCTTCATCCGTTTCCAGGATCACGCCCAGCCAATTACCGTTCAGATCATGGACTTCCAGGGAGAAGTAGTCGGCATACTCGTTTACCGTAAACGAGATGTCAGTGGTATCAAAAAGTCCATCGCGATTTGGCGAAATCGGGTTGTTCGTTAGATCAACATCCGTCACCACATCCATCTGCGGCGTATCACCAACATAGACTGATACCGGCAAGTTGATCACATGCCCGGTTGCCGTTTCCGTCAGGATCACTTCACCTTCATATCGCTGATTCACGGCTTCTTCCGGTACGGCAACGGTAACGTCAAAGCCGGTTTCCCCGCCGGCGCTGACCGCAACCTCCGCCGCGGACAGAGTCAGGTCAATCGGCACACCGTCATACCACTGCGAGCTGACCGTGTAAGTTGAGGGCTCCCCAACGATATCCTTCACGATCACATGCTGCTTCGCAGAAAAGCCATTGCCCACATAACCAAACGACAAGCTGCCTGTATAAAAAGTCTCTGGGAAATCCCCATCCACGTTCGAGGTCGAATCCTCCACCATCGCTACTGCTTTGGCCCCCAGAACCTGATCCAGCGCGACCCGTCCGGCTCCTTGATCCATATGAGTATATCGGTCACCGTTCCGATCGCTAAGCTTTACGGTATTATTCATCAATAAGGACTTTACTTCGTAAGGTGTCAGGTTTGGATACTTTTGCAGCACGAGAGCGACTGCACCTGCAATATGCGGTGCGGCCATACTGGTGCCGTTCTGGGCGGCATACCAGCCTTCATACTCCGGCACGCTGGAGACAATGCCCATCCCTGGCGCGGAGATGTCCGGTTTAAGGTCATACCCCGGTTTGGCCGGTCCACGCGAGCTGAAGCCCGCCATAATATCTTCTTCTACTGTCGTACTGAATTCTGCAGACAGCTCCTGTTCTTTCAGCGCGTCAAGAATTCGGTTCCCATATGCTCCAGAAAGGGCATATACGGGGATTTGAACGTCGGCGTCTCCCAACGTCCCGCTTTCCAATGCTTCCGGCGCATTATTGAACACAATCGCGGCCGCCGCACCCGCGCCTTGGGCGTTGAGCGCCTTTTCCGCAAAGGAAATGTCACCGCGTTTGATAAAAGCAATTTTCCCGGTCAAATCCTTACCAACATAATCTTCGGCTTTCCCAAGTCCTACATCCACCAACGGATAAGACTCGGTCAAATCCTCAATCCCGGCGGATTTATCAAACGTGTCCATGAAGAAGCCTTCTCCGCCCATCTCTGGGATCCGCATGATCGGCGTGATCAGCGGCGGCTTGGATGCGCCGACTGTAATCGCCAGCTCCGAGCTGCCCGGATCGGTCACAGTGGCGTCTCCCGGTCCGGAGTTACCACTGGATACCACCGCCACAACGCCAGCTTTCACCGCATTGTTCACCGCAATGGAATCAGCGGAGCGCTGGTTATTCGTGTTGGAGCCCAGCGACAGGTTGATGACGTCCATGCCATCCACGACCGCACGCTCGATCCCGGCAATCACATTCTCCGTCGAACCGCTGCCGTATGGACCTAACACTTTATAGGCATAAACTTCAGCCTCAGGTGCAACCCCTTTGGTCCCCGCGAGTTCGTCTAGGCCTACGCCGCGACCGGCGACAATCCCCGAGACGTGGCTGCCGTGCGAGGTATAGTAAGCTCTGCCATCTTTATCAAACTCAGGCAACGAAGGATCCTGCTTACGTGCATCCAAATAATCCTGCTTCGTTGTTTCGTAGGGCTCGTTATCATCGTTCACAAAGTCATAACCCCAATACCCTCCCGGAATCGCATCCGCCAAATCGGGATGGTCCTTCGCTACGCCGGTATCGATAACGCCCACTTTAATCCCCTGACCTTCATTTCCTTCGGCCCAGAAGTTATCGCTGCCGATAAACGTCACGCTGTCCATCGGCGCAGTTGGAGACGCATTCTCCTCCGTGGCATAGACCGTTTCGTTAGGATAAACGGCCTTCACTCCCGGAAGCTTGAGCAGGTTTTCGATCTCATTGGCCGGAAGTGTTAACGAATACCCGTTAAAAATATTTTCGTATTCGCGCTTAATTTTGGCCTTCAATTTACCAATCGCTTGCGTCTTAAACGTTTGCTGCTGCAAATCGATCGCTTTCCTATGGGAGCTTAGCGACTGGCTTGTTTTCATTTTGCTCTGCGTGGCCTCGAACACCTTTAACGGCGCTTCCTGCAGCTCGACGATCACCGTCGTTAACTCGCTGCCGTCCGTAAGCGGAACGAAGTTTTGCGGTTGAACCGCAGCCGCTTCGGCGTTCTGGCGTTCCAGCTGCAACTTATTGCCTGCGGGAGAGGCTTGGCCCAAAACCTCCCGTTGCTCTCTGCCTTTCAGCTGAACGTCCGATACTTGCTTACGCAGCACTTCCTGCGTCACGACGTCCTGATTCAGCCGAGGAACGCCGTCCCTCCTTGCATCGGCTCCCGCCAAAGCGTCGCCTTCGGCTCCTGCCATCGGCAGAAGCAGACTAAATGCGAGGAGGAAGCTTAAGATTCCTGCAACGACTTTCTTGCTCAAACTCTCATCTCCCTCACCGTTCATAGTTTCCAAGGAGCCTATACAAGCTGCTGACTTTATATCTATTGGGTGAGGTTTCAATATATTCCCATTTATATGGCATACAAGCATAAAAAGGTTAAAAAAATACGCCTACCCAATTCAGGTAAGCGCATCCATATGTAGTAGATTCGGTTATTCTGCCATTATGGCGAACAGTTGTTTTTTACTTTTTTTTCCCTAGAAAAGTGAATCCTTGCCCGTCTGCGACTCGTTGCCGCGAATAAAATACTCGTAACGTCCGAGGTTCCGCAGCGCTCGGTCATCCCGTTGCCAAACCCATTCCATCAGCTCCGATTGGCAGCGATGGGCGCGGAAGGCGGCCAGCTTGGCCTTCAAATGCTCTTGGACATCCACTTGAACGATGTCAGCTGAGGTATAACCGTACTTGCCTGGCTGTTGCATCATATCACCGAAGGAGACAAAGTACAGCGCGCCTTGCCCGTACCGGCGAAATGCAGCTGTGGTCGCTTTGCCAATCGCACAATGGTCCGGGTGCCCGCCCAACTTCTCGTGGAAGGTGAGCACCACATCGGGCTGAATCTCATGCATCATTGCTTCGATCCGTCCGATTAGCTGTTCTTCATCTATAAATTCTACGGTCTTATCCCGAATATCCAGGAACTTCAATTCATGTACGCCCAAATGGTTACACGCCTGACGCAGTTCCACTTCTCGAGCCGCCGCAATCGTCTCCCGGTTCAAATACGGCGGATTGCCCATTCTCCGCCCCATCTCGCCGCGGGTGGCACTCACAACCGTAACCTCTGCGCCTTCAGCAGCATATTTAGCCAGCGTGCCTCCACAAATAAACGACTCGTCGTCAGGGTGAGCGAATACCGCCAGCAGTTTACGTCCCTTAAGAGGGAGTGAATTGATCGTATTCATTCCGGAAACGGCTCCCTTCCCAAATGGAGTGCAACATCCATACGTCCCTGGTCATCAAAACCTTCCAGCAGAAGACGTCCTTGCTCGTCCAGCTCCATATGCGTCAGCCCTTCAATCCGCAGCCAACCGTGCCCATCAAACCTTAAGGCCGCGCGGTAAGGTCCTTCCCCGGCAATAAATGCAGCGGTCAAGCTGACCTTAAAGTTGCGGACAAATAAATACGAAGTAGCTTCACTATGCAGATACACATCAGATCCAACAAAAGCGTTCAGCAATTCCTCTGCCCGTTTTTTCTCAATGAGTTCCATGCTCGCTGCAGTCCTTTGCGTTGTATTTTTGAACTTTCGAAATCATAGTCACTATTATACGCTCAGCTCTTCGATGTACAAGTGATCTTTCCCCCACTTGACATTTTATATTAAATCGTTTATAAATGAATTGTAGACAATTTAATTTTAGTAAATATAAATAAATCTTAAAGGATGTGTGCCAAATGAGAGTAGACATGACAAACCTGACGAAAGAAAAACTCGCCCAAAGTTTAGGCGGTCAACCGGGATACTTCAAGCTGGTTGGCGAATCGGAAGGGTGCAGCGCAGCTGGCGTCTATTCGTTGCATTTGGTCAGCGAACCGCTTCCTACTGACATTGCATTTGAATCCGGCGGCTTCACTTTCCTGGTGGATCGCCAGCAAGAAGTTTTGTTTGACGACGTCTTACGTTTATATGCCCATGAAAATTACCCAACTTACCGATTGAGCAGCGACTCGATGTTGTACAGCAACAACGTTGTGCTGAAAGACAAACGCGTTGCTGCTGCCAGCGGAGCCCTCCGTTAACGATCAAGGGCTTCCCTTCCTTTCCGCTTACGGCTGCCGGAGCATGATCCGGCAGCCTTTTGGGGTTGTTTTTCATTCAAGCGTCTGCCGGCTCTTGAATCCGTCGATCTTCTGTGTCACAATGATGGGGGCATCCAGGCGCCAGGAGTAGAACTGGATTTGAATTGATTTTTTACTTATCCGGCCCGGGTGAATTCATCATCTATTCCTATTCATAGAGGAGGATCCGATTCATGAAGACGATCAAGCTTGGTACGAGTACACTGGAAGTCCCTGTCATCGCTGTCGGCTGCATGCGAATTAATTCGCTGGACAAAGCCGGAGCGGAACGTTTCGTTCAAACCGCGCTGGAAGAAGGCGCTAACTTTTTTGACCACGCGGATATCTACGGCGGCGGCTCCTGTGAGGAGATCTTCGCCGATGCAATTCATATGAACCCGGAGATTCGGGAGAAAATTATCCTGCAATCAAAGTGCGGCATTCGCCAAGGGTTCTTTGACTTCTCAAAAGAGCATATTTTGTCGTCGGTTGACGGCATTCTGAAGCGTCTGAGAACCGATTATCTGGACGTTCTGCTGTTGCACCGTCCGGATGCCTTGGTAGAACCTGAGGAGGTTGCTGAGGCGTTCGACCAGTTACATAGCTCGGGTAAAGTACGTCATTTCGGCGTATCCAACCAGAACCCTATGCAAATCCAACTGCTGCAAAAATACGTGAAACAGCCGATTGTCGCCAATCAGCTGCAGCTGAGCATCACGAACACCACGATGATCTCGGCGGGCATTAACGTAAATATGGAAAACGAAGCCGCGATTAACCGTGACGGCAGCGTACTGGACTTCTGCCGCTTGAACGATATCACGATTCAACCGTGGTCGCCGTTCCAATACGGTTTCTTTGAGGGCGTCTTCCTCGGCAACGAGAAGTTCCCTGAGCTGAACCAAAAAATTGACGAAATCGCCGCGAAATACGGTGTGACCAATACGACGATCGCCATCGCGTGGCTGCTGCGTCATCCGGCCCAAATGCAACCGGTCATCGGTACGATGAACATCGACCGCTTGAAAGACTGCATCAAAGCCAGCGACGTCCGCTTGACCCGTGAAGAATGGTACGAAATTTACCGTGCGGCAGGGAACATTTTGCCATAAGCTTAGAGTCCATAAGCGAAACAACCTAAGCCCCGTTTCCACAGGACTTAGGTTGTTTTTTTGCCCAATTTGTCGAAAGGAGGGGCCGAAACAAGATGCCTGCCGATAGCACGCCGATTCGTCTGAGCCGGTTTCTAGTATTGATCATGGCGGTCACCGCCGGTATCGCAGTGGCGAATCTCTATTACATTCAACCGCTGCTGGCAGAGATTGCCGGCTCGTTTGGTGTTACGCAATCCCAGGTGGGGTATGCGGCCACCCTGACGCAAGTCGGTTATGCCCTTGGGATGCTGATGATCCTGCCGCTGGCCGATATCCGTGAGAAAAAAAAGCTGATCCTGTTCATGCTCGTCTGCTCCGCTGGCGCCCTTCTGTTTCTGGCCTTTGCCTGGAACAGCCTCATCCTGAGCATCGCCTCGTTCGCTGTGGGCTTCACTTCCATCGTCCCTCAGCTGATCGTGCCCCTCGCTGCACAACTGGCCGACCCGAAGGAGCGCGGCCGGATCATCGGCACCGTCATGAGCGGACTGCTGATCGGGATTCTCGTCTCCCGGACGTTCAGCGGGCTGGTGGGCGAATATCTCGGCTGGCCGGCTGTTTATTTCATCGCCTCCGGCCTCATGATCCTTCTGGCCTTCTTCTTAGCGTTCCGCCTGCCCAAGTCCCCGTCCGCGACCACAGCCGGGTATGGGGATTTGTTCCGCTCGATGGCGTCACTCATTAAAGATTTGCCGCTGCTGCGCGAAGCGGCGCTGAACGGCGGCATGATGTTCGCCGCCTTCAGCGTGTTTTGGACGACGCTGTCATTTCTGCTGGCCGAACCGCGCTTCGGTCTTGGCCCTGACG